>CAZNIP010000010.1:0-47954 GCA_964573115.1 uncultured Desulfohalobiaceae bacterium
CCCTCAACCATCCACCCTCAACCTTCAACCTGTCAGCGCAGCCAGAGGCTGCGCTGACGTCTGACCATGGGCCAACCCTCGCTTCAGGAGACAGCCTTCTTCACACGCCCCGCACCCTCTCGTCTGCGGATGCTGGTCATCCTTGGAGCCCTCCTGGCCCTGACGGCCTGTGCCGGACCCAGGGCCGGTCATGGTCCGACCGGGTCCATTGGCCCTGCGCCCCCAGGCTCAGGGGTCACCTCCTCCCACAGGGGCGTGGCCTCCTGGTATGGGCCCAAGTTTCACGGGCGCAGGACAGCCAACGGCGAGGTCTACAACATGTACGACCTCACCGCTGCCCATCGCACCCTGCCCTTCGGAACCAGGGTCCAGGTCACCAACCTGAACAACGGACGTCAGGTCGAGGTCCGGATCAACGACCGCGGACCCTTTATCAAGAACAGGATCATCGACCTGTCCTACACGGCGGCCCGCAGAATCGACATGATCGGCTCCGGAACGGCTCCGGTCCGGCTCAGGCAGCTCTCGACCCCAAGAGAAGGGGCCCCGGGCCGCTTCTTTGTCCAGACCGGCTCATTCAGAAAACTGGACAACGCCGAGGCCTTGCTGGCGCGATTGAAGAAAGAGGGATACAGGGGATCCAGGAAGGTCAGGGTCAGGCTGGGGGGGCAGACCTTCTGGCGGGTTCAGGCCGGGGTTTTCCCGACCCTGGCCTCGGCGAAAAAGACGCTGCAGGCCATGCGCCGGGAAAACCCGTCCTGCTTCATCATTGCTGATTGAGCTCGGCCCTGAATTTTCTGGACAGGCGAAAGACGCAGACCGTTCTCGGTTCCAGGATGATCGACTCTTCTGTCTGAGGGTTCCGGCCTTTTCTGGCCCGCTTGTCATAGGCTTCGAACTTGCCAAAACCGCTGATCAGGAGCGAATAGTCCTTCTTGATCGACTCTTTCATGATGAAGAGGAGATCTTCGACCTGCTTCTTGACTTCAGCCCGGTTCCGTTCTGTCCGTTCATAAATTTCTTCAACAATATCCGCCTTGGTCAAGGTGTTGGACATAACCCCTCCTGTCTCGATGATTGTTTGCTGGTGGCCGCGATGACCTCCAAAGATCGACGAAGAGGATCGCGAAGCTTTCTCTGGACTCGCTGGTGCACGCTCATTGGGCAAGATGGAGCCGGATCTGCCCGGCGAGCTCATCCATCCGCTGCCTGGATTCGTACTCCTTCTGCCGGACATGCAGCAGCCCGTCGCCCTCGAACCTGGGGATCAGGTGCCAGTGGGCATGGGGCACCAGCTGTCCGGCTGAGGCCCCATTGTTCATGACCACGTTCAGCCCTGAGGCCCCGGTTCCGGCCATCACGGCTCTGCCCACGCGCTGCATGGCGGCCGTGAGTTCCTGCCCCAGCTCAGGAGGCACCTCCCAGATGTTTTCAAAGTGCTCTTTGGGCACAATCAGGGTATGTCCCTCCACCAGAGGCCCGATGTCCAGAAAGGCCATCACGGCACTGTTTGAAAAGATGCGGGCACTGGGCAGGTCGCCCCTGACAATCTTGCAGAAGATGCAGTCCTGCATGCTCGTCTCCCGAATTGGCGGATCCTCACGGCCGTCAGCCAGAGCCGCTGGCATGACCGTCGCCTCTGGGCAGAGGCCTGGCCCCTCACTGTGGCGGGCCAGGAGCAGTCCCTGATCGCAGAGATGCTTTCAGGCTCCTCAGCCCGCGAACCGTCAGCCCTGCTGCCGGCACCGCGAGATGAAAACGACTCTCATTGAACCCTACACGACTGATTTTTTTTTAGCAATAGATAACAACCTGAAATTCTATTTTTTCTTGAAAAACGATCTCCTTGGCTCCAAACAGTTGGGCCGCCTCCAGGCTCATCCCTGAGAACTCATGTCTGCCCATCCATCAACCCCTCCTGTCCGGCAGATCGAATTCTGCCACCCAGAGACCCAGAGAGCCAAAACCAGAATCTGGCCCGTGTTCCTGCCTTTCCACGGCTGCCCGGGACGGTGCGTCTTCTGCGCCCAGGAGGTCCAGACAGGGACCCGCCCCCGCCCATTGGCCACACATTACAGGAATCTGGAGCAGGAGCTCGAGCAGGCCCTGCAGAACCAGAGAGCCCCTCTGGAAATGGCCTTTTTCGGCGGCACCTTCACCAACCTCCCCCGGGACTGGGCCCTCCGCTTCGTGGCCCTGGCCCAATCCTTCAGGCGGAGATCGCTGATCACCAGAATCCGCTGCTCCACCCGGCCGGACAGTCTGGACCAGGCTCTTTTGCAGGACCTGCGCAGGGAAGGACTGGACATGATCGAGCTCGGGATCCAGAGCTTTTCGACCGCAGCTCTGCAGGCCAGCCAGCGGGGATACGATGCTGACTGCGCCCTGGAGGCCTGCAGCAGGGTTCGAAGGTTCGGCTTTGAGCTCGGGGTGCAGCTCATGCCCGGGCTCCCCGGTCAATCCCCGTCGGGCTGGCACCGGGAAACGACAACCCTGATCGCTCTCGGCCCGGACTGCGTCCGGCTCTACCCCTGCCTGGTCTTTCGCGGGACCAGGCTGGCTGAGCTCTGGCACCAGGGACGCTATGCCCCCTGGTCGGTGCAGACCACCGTGACGGCGCTGTCCCGGACTGTCCTGGCCCTGTGGCGTTCCGGGATCCAGGTCATCAGAACCGGGCTGCCCCAGGAGCAGGGCCTGCTGGAGGAGCTCCTGGCCGGCCCCTGGCACCCAAGCCTGGGGACCATGATCAGGAGCCGAATCCTGTCCGCCCTGCTCATCACCAGAGCCCTGATCCTGGGTCATGGTCCCAAGACCCTGTTCTGCCCCAGGAAGTACTCTGGAGAGCTCTTTGGCTTCAGGGGCCACAACCGGGACAGGCTCAAAAGGCATGGCATCGTCCCTGAAAGGACCACGACCTGGGACAGGTCAACTTTTCTGCTCTGTCTGGACTGACGGCATGGCTTTACCCCTTGTCCTGAATCAGGTACGATGCTGGGCGTTTTGACCTCGACCTCTTGCATTCCAGCGAGCTGAGCAGCATGGCCCAGGCCTTCAGATCACGAACCATCCAGACCATGGTCCCCGGCCGTCCGCCCATTGACGACGGGCTGCTCATCACGGACGACCAGAAAATCCTGGATGTCGGGTCCTACAGAGAGCTCAAAAAGACCTTTTCCGGATCTGTTGAGGATCTCGGAGAGCAGGTCCTGGCCCCGGGGCTGATCAACGGGCACACCCATCTCGAGCTCAGCCACCTCCAGGGCAGGACCATTCTGGGCCAGGGCTTCGATACCTGGGTTCGGAGCCTTCTTGGCAACGATCTCAAAGGCGTCCGGCCAGAGGACCTTCGCCAGGCCTCCGCAGCCATGTCGGAGAACGGTGCAGCCGGAGTGGGCGACATCAGCGGACATGTGCCCCGGACCATGTTCGAGCATCACCAGCACGGCCATCTCGTGCCCCGGCTCTTTCTCGAGCACATCGGGTTCTCCAGGGCTCATCCCTCACGCCTGAAGTGGCCTGAGCATCTCAATCCGGACCGCAACGACTGGATCAGCGCCGCCGGGCACGCCCTGTACTCCACCCACCCTTCCACCCTGCAGGCGGTCAAGACCTGGTGTACCCGCAACGGGCGGCCCTACTCCATGCATCTGGCAGAACACTCCGGAGAAATGGAGCTGTTGACCACGGGGAGGGGTGCCTTTGCCGACATGCTCAGGGGGAGCCTTCTCCCGACGGACTTCGTTCCACCGGGCATGTCCCCGGTGGCGTATGCCGATCAGCTCGGTCTCCTGGACGAAAAGACCCTGGCCGTGCATTGCGTTTTTCTGAACAGGCATGATATCCAGACCCTCCAGGAGCGAAAAACGACAGTCTGTCTCTGCCCCCGAAGCAACGACAACATCCACGTCGGCCGCGCCCCTGCTGAAGAGCTCTTCGCCTCTGGTGTCCCCATCTGCCTGGGCACTGACAGTCTGGCCTCGAACACGGACCTCAATGTCTGGGCTGAGGCAGAGGCCCTGCTCAAGGGTTGGTCAACCCCGGTCAGCCTTGCCGATCTGCTCGGTTTCGTGACCCTCAACCCGGCCAGGGCTCTCGGACTGGACCGTGTCCTGGGCACCCTGGAACCCGGCAAGAGAGACAGCTTCACCGCTGTTCCACCCTTCGTGATCGAGATGACGAACTCCAGCACTGCAGCGGAGACCGCACCATGACCTGGGACCATGACCATCTGCTGTCCATCGCCGACCTCTCTCCAGCCGACATCAGCCTCGTCTTCGACCTCTCGTCCCGGTTTTCGGAAATCAACACCCGTCCCGTGAAAAAGGCTCCGACCCTGAAGGGCAAGAGCGTCATCCTCTTCTTTGCCGAACCGTCCACGAGGACCAAAACGTCCTTTGACATGGCGGCCAAACGGATGTCCGCAGATTCTTTCTCCCTGGCGACATCCGGAAGCAGCCTGCAGA
The DNA here is from genome assembly GCA_964573115.1 of uncultured Desulfohalobiaceae bacterium. GTDB lineage: Bacteria > Desulfobacterota > Desulfovibrionia > Desulfovibrionales > Desulfothermaceae > CAYOID01. Next base: position 4,464 of record CAZNIP010000010.1, read on the forward strand.
AAGGGGAAAACCTCAAGGACACCGTCCTGACCCTCCAGGCCATGAGCCCTGACCTCATCGTCATCAGGCACCAGCTCTCCGGGGCGGCCGAGTACATCGCCAACAGGCTGCACTGCTGCGTCATCAATGCCGGAGACGGGTGGCACGCCCATCCCACCCAGGCCCTGCTCGACGGCTTCACCCTGGTTCCTCACTGGTCCGACTTCTCAGGCAAGACCCTGCTCATCCTCGGAGACATTGCCCACAGCCGGGTGGCCCGCTCCGACGTGCAGCTCTTCACCAAGCTTGGGACCTCTGTTCGGGTCTGCGCCCCGCGGACTCTGCTGCCCAGGGATATCGAGAACTGGCCGGTGGAGATCTTCAGTGACGTGGACCGGGCCTGCCAGGGTGTGGACGCCATTCAGTGCCTCCGCCTCCAGCTCGAACGCCAGGAGGCTGGACTCCTGCCGTCCATCGACGAGTACTCCAAGCGCTTCTGCCTGCTGCCGGGCCACCTCAGCCAGGCCGCTCCGGAGGTCAAAGTCATGCATCCAGGCCCGATGAACCGGGGGGTTGAAATCTCCTCTGAGCTGGCCGACGCCAGCCAGAGCCTCATCCTGGATCAGGTCAACGCCGGGGTGGCCGTGCGCATGGCCCTGCTCTACCTCTTCCTGACCCCTGGGCAAAAGGAGTGAACATGCCCGGACCAGACCTCTCTGTGCGCAATGTCCTCTGGCAGGGCACCCTGCACGACCTGGCCATCAGCCAGGGCAGGATCGACAGCCTGACCCCGAGCCCCGGAGCCGGGCCCGTCAGCGGGGCCAGGACCATCGACGCCGGGGGGTGGATCCTGCTCCCTGGTCTGACTGATTGCCATGTCCACCTCCGGGAGCCCGGATTCGAGTACAAGGAAACCATTCAGACCGGCCTCCAGGCTGCCGCCCGGGGGGGCTTTGCCCAGGTCATGGCCATGGCCAACACCAACCCGGTCAACGACCACTCGGCTGTGACCACGTTCATGCTCGATCAGGCCGGCCGATCCCACCCCAACGGGCCCCGGCTCCACCCTGTGGGGGGCTTGACCAGGGGCCTGGCCGGGCACGAGCTGAGCCCGATCCGGGAGCTCGTTCAGGCCGGCTGCGTGGCCCTGTCCAATGACGGACTGCCGGTTCAGGACAACGAGCTCTTCAGACATGCCCTGGAGTACTGCTCCGACCTGAAGGTCAAGGTCATTGATCACTGCGAGGACCCCTCTCTGGCCAGGGGAGGGATGCTCAACGAAGGGGTCATGAGCGGTCGCCTCGGCCTCAAGGGCCAGCCCACCGTGGCCGAAAGCCTGCAGGTCGCCAGGGACATCCTCCTGGCCGCCTACCTCAGGCTGCCCATCCACCTGGCCCACATCAGCTGCCGGGAGTCCGTGGAGCTCATCCACTGGGCCAAGGCCAGGGGAATTCCGGTCACGGCCGAAACCTGTCCCCACTATCTCCTCTGGGACGAATCCCTGCTTGAAGGGTACAACACCCTGGCCAAGGTCAATCCCCCCCTGAGGACCCGGGATGACGTCCTGGCTGTCCGGCAGGGCCTGCGAGAAGGGGTCATCGACATCCTGGTCACGGACCATGCCCCCCATGCCGACTTTGAAAAGGACGCTCCCTTTGCCCAGGCCCCGAACGGCATTTCCGGACTGGAGACCGCTCTGCCCTTGTCATGGAGCCTGGTGCGCGATAATATCCTCTCCGAGGAGGATCTCATCCGGGCCTTCAGTGTGCACCCCTGCGAGATCTTCGGCCTGGAGAAGAACACCTTTGCCCCTGGCGATCCAGCCGATTTTGTGCTCTTTGACCCGGACGCCTCCTGGGAGGTGACCCCGGAATCTCTGCGCTCAAAAGGCAAAAACACACCGTGTCTGGGGACGACCCTCCTGGGAGCCGTGAAGCTCCTCTGTGTCCATGGTCAATGCATTGTTGATGATCACAACCTGTCTACACCAAGCTGAGATTCTATGCCCACCATACTCATCGTTGACGACGACCCCAGCCTTCGGGACGTTCTGGAAATCGCCCTGGCCGGGAACAAGCACCGCCCCCTGAGCGCCACCAACATCCGGGAGGCCCTGGATGTGGTCAACTCCGAGGCCGTGGACCTGGCCCTGCTTGACCTGCGCATCGGCCAGGAAAGCGGCATCGACCTCCTGGAACAGCTCAAGCAGCTCCAGCCGGACCTGCCTGTGCTCATGATCACGGCCTATGCCGACAGCAAGACCGCTGTCAGGGCCATGAAGCTGGGGGCCAAGGACTATATCGCCAAGCCCTTTGACATCGATGAGCTTTTGCTCCAGGTGGACCGCATCCTGGAAAACTCCCGCCTGGCCGAGGAAAACACCTGGCTCAAGCAGCAGATGCGCGGCCGCTTCGGACCCATCCTGGGCGAGAGCGTCAAGATCAAGGAAGTCTTCAACATGGTCCACCGGATTGCCCCGACCAACATCAATGTGCTCTTGACCGGCGAGTCCGGAACCGGCAAAGAGCTCATCGCCAGGGCCATCCATGAGAACAGCCCCAGGGAAAAGAACGCCCTGATGATCATCAACTGCGGCGGACTTCCGGAAAACCTGGTCGAAAGCGAGCTCTTCGGCTACCGCAAAGGCGCCTTCACCGGGGCGGACCGGGCCAAGAAAGGGCTGCTGGAAAAGGCTGACCAGGGGTCGTTCCTGCTGGACGAAGTCGGGGAGCTCGAACCGAGCACGCAGGTCAAGCTGCTGCGCTGCATCCAGGACGGCAGCTTCCTTCCGGTGGGGGGCACAGAGGCCATTCACTGCGACGTCAGGTTCATCGCGGCCACCAACCGGGAAATCGAGAAAGAGGTGGCCGAGGGCCGCTTCAGGGAGGACCTCTTCTATCGGCTCAGCGGGGTGATCATCAAGATTCCTCCCCTGCGGGAACGGGGCGATGACCTCTTCATGCTGGCCGAACACTTCCTGACCAGATTCTGCCAGGAACAGAACAAGGACCTCAAGGGCTTCAGTGCCAAGTCAAAGGAAAAGCTGAAAAATTATCACTACCCCGGGAACATCAGAGAGCTGGAGAACATCATCGAGCGGGCCGTGGCCCTGGAAACCAGCAAGCACATCACTCCGGTCTCGCTGATCATCTACGACCAGGCCCGGCCGGAGATGACCCAGGGACCGGAAAAGGTCCTCAGTCAGGAGCTGTCCATCGACGACTACCTGGAGCAGGAAGACCGCAAGATCCTCTTCAACGCCCTGGAACGGACAGGGGGGCACAAGGGACAGGCTGCGGACCTGGTTGGGCTGAGCTTCAGGCAGTTCCGCTATCGGCTCAGCAAGTACAATTCTTCTGGCAAGGACGATGACGAGGCGCCCTGAGTCAGGGCAGCCGTGGGTACCTGCCCGCCACCTCCCGCCCTCAGGCCGCGAGCAGGGCATCCCGCCCCAGCACATATCCCCTGCCCCGGAGAAAGGCCGCAATCTTCTCCCTGGCCCCCCGCACTCCGGCGTAGGACAGACAAAACGTCTGACCTGAATCCGGAAGGTCGATGAGGTCCCTGACAGGCCTGCCGTATCGGCTCTTGCCCACCCTGGCCGGATCGAGATCAAAAAAGGCCTCGATGCGCACGCCGTGGCCCTCCAGAAGCATGGCCCTGGGAGCGCTCTTACGCCCGGCACCCAGGACGGCCACGCGGGGATGCCAGGGGTTGTTGGCTTTCAGCCATCTGGCCAGATACGGGGACTTCATCCTGTAGAAGGCCTCCACCGAGCACCTCGGATCTGTCCGCGAGAGCCGGTCAGGCCTGTCCCTCCAGTCCACAAGGGCCGAACCCAGCTTGGCCATGACCACCCCATGCTCCAGCCAGCGCAGGACGAGCTCATAGTCTTCCGGGAACATGCCCTGCCTGTAGGCTCCTGCCCGGGCAGCCCAGACCTTTCTGAAGACGATGGTGGGATGGATCAGGGGGTTCTCCACAAACCTGTGGATGGAGATCTCGTGACTGGTCAGGACGGAATTGGACCAGCGGGCAAAGCTGGCGAAGCCCCGACTCCGGTCTGGGTGTTCGTCAACGCTGACCCTGCTTCCCACCAGACCGATCTCAGGGTTGTCCTCCAGAAAGCGCACCTGGCTGGCCAGACGGCTGCTGCAGGCGACGTCGTCGGCGTCCATCCGGGCCACGAGGTCCGCCCTGGACACCTCCAGGCCTTGGTTCAGGGCGGCGGTGATCCCCTGGTAAGGCCTGGACAGGACTCGAACACGCCGGTCTCTGCGGGCGAAGCCCTGAAGGAGGTCCCTGGTCCCGTCCTGGGAGCCGTCGTCCACCGCGACGACTTCGATCTCTTTCAGGCTCTGGGCCAGCAGGCTGTTCATGGCCTCGGGCAGGGTTGCGGCGCAATTGCGGCAGGGCATGAGGACCGAGATCAGAGGGATGCTCATGGCCGTCACGTCTTCGGCAGGGCTCTGACAGGGCGGGCACGGAAGGGGCAGGGCTCAATCCAGGCCCATCTCCCGCTCCAGCCTGGCGATCTCCAGCTTGATGGTCTCTCTCTCCCTCTCGGTCAGGGCAGCACGTTCCAGCCGCCTGCGCAGGGCCAGAAGGACCATCTCAGCCCGGTAGTCGCTGCAGGTCACGTTCGGGGTGGTTTCATTCATCCACAAGGCCTCGTTTGCTGGTCTGGTCAGCGGGAACGCTTGTCATTGCTGGTTGGCTGGAGTACATTCTTCAGCCTGGCCTCTGGCCGGGCTGACAGGTTCACGGTTCCCTGAACACCTGTGATGAAGTTTCATACGGGGCCTGAAAACCTTAACACCAGGAGGATGTATGAGCGAGCAGCTTCCCAGCCATTTTGTCAAATTGCAGGAGCGGTTCCCGGACGTTCTTGAGGCCGTGGGCCAGCTGGGCAGGTCCATCCGGGAGGCCGGCCCTCTGGACGAGAAGCAGTCCCAATTGATTCAGCTCGCCGCAGCTGCGGCCCTCAAGGCTGAGGGCTCTGTGCACAGCCATACCAAGAGGGCGCTCAAAGCCGGGGCCTCACCGGATGAGGTCCGACACGCCCTGATCCTGCTGATCTCGACCATCGGATACCCCAATGTGGCCGCAGCCCTGTCCTGGGCCGACGATATCCTGGACGACAGGGGCTGAGCCTCACGGGTCCTGGGCAGGCTGTTCCTCCGGGCTTTGCCCGGCCCTACGGGGAGACCGGGATGAACGAGCTCATGCAGGGAAAAGGCCAGCTTCACAGCGGGGGCAGCCAGGAGGAGTGTCCGGCCATGTAGCCCCACTGGCCGGCCACGCCGCGACGGATCTGGTACCTGGGCTTTTTCAGCCAGGCCAGGAGCTCGACATAGGCCTGGTGGACCTTTTGAAAGCTGGCTGCATCGCCTCCTGAGTCGGGGTGATGCTCCAGGGCTGCTCTGCGGTAGGCCTTCTTCACCTCCAGCTCTGCATCCTGGGACTGGACCAGAACCTCTTTGGGGATGCGCAGGCATTTGAGCTGCCTGCCCACGGTCACCCCCTGCAAGTGTTCCACAGGCCTGACGGTCTGGAAGGAGGCGATCCCGGTCTGACCCCGGTTCAGGGTCAGCCTGGAGGCTCCGCGACGGCTTTTGGTCCTCTCTTTGTGCCCCCACCAGATCTGCCCCAGTTCAAAGACCATCTGATTCATGTCCTGGCTCGGCCTGGCTCCCAGGGTGCGGGGATAGAAATAGGATTTGACCTCCCTGGAGGTGGCCGGAAGGACGTTCAGGATGAGCACGGAGTCGGTGAAGAAAAACGTCGCAAATCTGGTCTCCAGAGCCCGGAGGAGGTTGTTGAACCAGCGCAGCTTGAAGACGAATTCCTCTTTGCAGGCGGGTCTGCAGTAGCGCTTTGTGCCTTTCTCCAGGACCCGGCCGCAACTCAAGCACAGCTTGAGATGTCCAGCCAGGGATCTCGGCAGGCAGTGGCTGTCCTGATCAAACATGGCTCGAAGGTAGCAGCCGGGCACCACCTTGGCAAGTCAGCGCTTCCAGCCCCTGACGTAGTACACCGGGTCGCTGGACGCGAGTTGTGCGGCCCAGCGGTCCTCCTCAGGCCTCCACCAGTTCCTGATGGACACGGTCTCGACGCTGCTGAAGGCCCCGGAGCGCAAAAAGAGCTCCTGGACCAGCCCCATGCGCTCGAACTCGTGCAGCTCCGTCCACAAGGCGGTCACCTTGGGGGGAAACCAGCGATTGGAAAAACTCACGCCGAACAGGCCGCCCTGGCGCAGGACCCTGGCCACCTCGCTGAAGACGGCACCCGGGTTGGTGAGGTACTCGACGGACAGATGGCAGAAAACAGCATCAAAGGACTGCTCAGGGTACGGCAGTTCCGGTTTTCTGTTCAGATCCCGGACCAGGTGGGACTGCAGGGCAGGGTTGGCCTCCATCTCCTGCTCGTTCATCCCCAGGCCGCTGACCTCGAGGTCGAGTGCCTCTGGAAGGTGGGACTGGACGCTGCTCATGAGATCCAGGACCTCCATCCCGGGCTGGAGATCCTCGCCGGTCAGCTCCTGAATGAAGCTGGAAGCCTGGCTGTCGACATGGCCGATGAGCCTGGGGGTGCGGTAAAAGCCGGCGTCCTGATCCTCATTCTCCCGGGTCAGGCTTGAGAGGTCGCCAAAGTCGGTGGGCTGATCCTTCCATCGGGCCTGGAGCCCCGGCCCCAGGTCGCCGATCTCGACCATCCATTCAGCGCATCGGCCGCCGACATCGCCCTGCTTCCGGGCCGCATTGAGGACCGTGACCCTGAGCTCAAGAGGGGCCAGGGCCAGGGGATGGTTCAGGTCGGCGGTGAAGGCCTGGTCCTCGACCTCAACGACCCTGAATGGATGGACGTTTTCCGGATAGATGCCGACCACGCCATCGAGAAAGCCCTTGGGATAGAAGCGGCCCTGGCGGGGGAGTGTCTCCCCGGTGTTGGTCCCCCGAGGCCGAAACTGCCTCCTGGGTAGCGTCAGCACCTGCCGCCGGGAAAAGCCGGGCACAGCCTCCCCGGGTTGATACTGGAGCCTGACGTGCTCTCCGATCCCCAGGCCGATGAGCGTGTCTTCCAGACCCGGAGGGAAGAGGTCCCGCCAGACATTGACCCTCCTGGCCAGATACCGTTCCCGGTGCCTGGCAGAGGACGAGGCCCATTGCAGTTCGAAGTCCAGGGTGGCAAAAGAGTCCTTGTCCACTCGTGTCATTGACCATGCTCCCCGCTGCTGTGCATGAAAGAGGTGGGCCTGCTGGAGAGGCTGCTTCTTCAATCGCGCAACACTACTCTGTGCTCGCCGGAGGTCGAAGTGGTATGCTGACCCTGAAATGCTCAAAATGCAAGGCCAAGCTCTTCAAGTACAAAAAAGTGGGTCCAGGACGGGTCCTGCGCTGTCACAAGTCCAGGATCACCAGATTCTATGCCTGTTCCCGTCAGGATTCCACCCTGCGATGTTCCTGCGGGCAGGTCATCGGGCAGGACATGGGCCGCTTCTACAGGATGAACTCCTCCAGCTTCACCTTTTCCGGAACCAAAGACACCTCCCTGTGAATCAGGAGAGGGCAGGATGCGTCCGTTTCCTTGCCGCCCGGTCTGTATTTTGGTCCCCGCGCGTCACGCAATCGTGACATTTGGGGCCTATGCTGCTGATTTCTTCTTCAGCGCTGCCGCTGGCTGCGCTGAAGGTTGAGGGTTGAAGGTGGATGGGAGACAAGAAAATTCGACCCTTCACGTGAGGACATCCAATCCGGCCGGTTTGATCGGTGAAGAAACTTCTGCATGTTGACTTCATTTTCTTGAATCCGACACCTGAAAAACTCGCGATGAAGTTTCATACCAGGACGTTGGCAGATCCCCTGTCACTCATGCAGGCCTTTAGACCCAGGTGAGCCATGCCGCCAGTACACGTACTCAAGAACACGATCCTCGGCCCGGGAACCCTGGAGCAGACCGCTGGCCTCGGTTCCGGCCGTCCCCTGACCCGCTCGGGTCAGAGCCTCCGCGACTTCATCGCCAACGCCGGCCACCTCAGTCTCATCCTGCTTCAGATCACGGACTACGCCCTGCTGGAGCACCTCTACGGGGACCTCTTCCTGAGAGACATTCAGGACACGGTGACCCATTCCCTGAGTCAGGCCGCTTCTGAGCTCGAACAGGGCAGCGATCCTGAGGTGGGGATCTGCATGTTCGAGTCAGGGGAGTTCGGGATCATCAGGAGAGGGCCCGGCAGCCCTGGTGATCTCCTGGACACCGCTTTCTCCCTGCGCATGGAGGTCCAGAACGAGCTCAGGTCCTGGCTGCTCAAGAACACCGGGCTGCAGGTCAAGATCAGGGTCGGCTTCGGGTCCTCGGCCGTCACGAGCGAGGCCCCTGAGAACGACCTGCTCAAAATCCTGTCAACGGCCAGGACCATGTGCTCCAACCGGCTGGACCTGGCCAGGCTGACCCTGGCCAAGGAGTACCGGTCCATCCTGAGCGAGTCCAGGGTCAGGGTGGTCTATCAGCCCATCCTCGACTTTTCCTCTGGCCAGCCCCTGGGCTGGGAGGCCCTGAGCCGGGGACCGGCCCAGAGCGCCTTTGAATCCCCTGTCTTTCTGTTCGACTTTGCCGAGGAATCCGGAACCCTGTTCGAGCTGGAAAAGGTCTGCCGGCAAAAGGCCATTGCCCACTGCACACCCCTGGGCCGGGGGCAGAAGCTCTTCCTGAACATTCACCCCCAGACCCTCATCGATCCGGACTTCACCCCTGGCGAAACCCGGCGGATCCTGGAGGGCATCGGCTTGGAGCCCGACAACGTGGTCTTTGAGATCACCGAACGGCACAGCATCAAGGACTTCAGCCTGTTCCACAAGACCCTGACCCACTACCGGTCCCAGGGGTTCATGGTCGCGGTGGACGACGTGGGGACCGGCTACTCCGGGCTGTGGTCCATTGCCCAGATCAGGCCGGACTTCATCAAGATCGACATGTCCCTGGTCCAGGGCATTGACCGGGACCCCATCAAGCGCTCCCTGCTGGAGACCTTTGTCACCTTTGCCGACAAGATCGGCTCCAAGATCATTGCCGAGGGCATCGAAACCGAAACCGTGTTCTCCTCCCTCCTGTCCATGGGCGTCCACTTCGGTCAGGGCTACTTCTTCGCCAGGCCCGAGTATCCCAAGCCGGACCTGACCATTTCCCTGGAGGACAAGAAGCGGGTCCTGAACTTCGAGACGGCCGAACATCTCTTCTCCATCAAGAATCTGGTCCAGGAGACCACGGTGGTCCAGGCCTCGACCCCGGTCACCCGGGTCAAGTCCATCATGGCCGAGCACGGCCCCCTGGGCAGTGTGGTCGTGGCCAGGGGCGACACCCCGGTGGGGCTGGTCATGAGCTATCATCTCGACCGTCAGCTGGCCTCCAGGTACGGCGTGGCCCTGTACTCCAAACGGGACGTGACCACCCTGATGGACGACGCCCCCCTGGTGGTGGACGCCGCCGAGTCAGTGGAGCGCGTGGCCCGTCTGGCCACCAGCCGGGAACGGTTCAAGGCTTACGACGACATCATCGTCACTCAGGAGAACAGGATCCAGGGAGTGGTCTCGGTGCAGAAGCTCATCGACTCCATGGCCAAGTTCCAGGTCGAGATGGCCAAGGGGGCCAACCCGCTGACCGGCCTGCCCGGAAATGTCTCCCTGGAGAGCGAGCTGGAAAGGCGTCTGGCCAAGATGCAGCCATTCAGCATCATCTACGCCGACCTGGACAACTTCAAGGTCTACAACGACCTCTACGGTTTCCAGAATGGGGACCAGATCATCCAGCTCCTGGCCAGAATCATGAAACACGCTCTGTTCAGGCACGGCTCCAGATCCGATCTGGTCAGCCACGTGGGTGGGGACGACTTCATCATCGTCACCAGCGTCCAGAATGCGGAACGGATCAGCCTGAGCATCGTCCGCTGTTTCTCCCGGCTGATCAGGAACTACTTCAGCCCCAAGGACCTCGAACGGGGCTGGATCGAGGCCCAGGGCCGCGACGGACGCAAAGGCCGGTTCCCCCTGATTTCCGTCTCCCTGGGCATCGTCCACTGCAACGGACACTCCAACCTCAAGGCCATCAGCGAACGGGCCGCCGAGGTCAAGACCTACGCCAAGTCACGTCCCGGATCCACGTATGTCTCCGATCGCAGACCCCCCCTCGGCAGCGGGTCCTGACTTTCGGCCGAACAGGGACCCCCGTGGTCCAGGCCGGCACGTCCCGCCCTCCTGACTGATTCAGTCTTTTGCCCCTCGCCCGGGCACGCTGGACAATGGCTTTGCGGTTCAGGTATCCTCTTCGGCCAGGAGGACATCTGGAGTGGCGACACAGCATTTCGCTTTTGCCTTTGGCCTCACTCTGCTTGCCGGACTGTCCACCGGGATCGGCAGCGGACTGGCCTTTTTCTTCCGCAGAACAAATCCCAAATTCCTGTCCACAGCCCTGGGCTTTTCTGCCGGGGTGATGATTTACGTCTCGTTCGTCGAAATCATGGCCAAGGCCCGGGACGCTCTGACCGTTGAGCTCGGGATGAGGGCCGGTTCCTGGGCCACCGTGGGCGCCTTTTTCAGCGGTATCCTGCTCATCGCGGCCATCGACAAGCTCGTTCCCGCCTATGAGAATCCCCATGAGCCCCACCGGATCGAAAACCTGGAGAGTCCGGAGCAGCAGATCGCCTACAGCAGCCTCTACCGGATGGGCTTCATGACCGCCCTGGCCATCGCCATCCACAACTTTCCTGAAGGCCTGGCCACATTCACCGCCGCCCTCAAGGATCCGGCTCTGGGCATTCCCATCGCCGTGGCCATCGCCATCCACAACATCCCCGAAGGCATTGCGGTTTCCGTGCCTCTCTACTATGCCACAGGAAGCCGCCGGCAGGCCTTCGGCTACTCCTTCGCCTCCGGCCTGTCCGAGCCTGCCGGAGCCCTGGCCGGGTACTTCATTCTCCGTCCCTTCATGAACGACATGGTGTTTGGCCTCCTCTTTGCTTCAGTTGCCGGTATCATGGTCTTCATCTCTCTGGACGAGCTGCTCCCCACCGCTGAGGAGTACGGGGAGCACCATTTGGCCATTGCCGGCCTGATCGCGGGGATGATCGTCATGGCCCTCAGCCTGCTGCTGTTTCTCTGAGGGTCGTGGCCGACAGGGGACCCCGGCCAGGGACGTTTTTTGGCACCTCGGACCGGATGCCCGGCCAGCGCTCACAACGTATGGATCAAAGGGAGAATCGCTGCGCATGAATCAAGACAAGAACGGTTCCTCCACAGGAGGTCCCCGGCAGAATGGCAAACGCTCCCACAAAGTGCAGCTGCCCAGCATCGTCAAGCTCCTGCTCCAGAAAAAATACCTCCAAAAGCATCAGGTGGAGTACGCGGTCAGGGTCCACGCCAAGCTCGAGACCCGGCGGCCCTTGCTGGATGTGATCACCCATCTGGGCTACGTCACAGAGGACCAGGTCCGGGAGGCGATCCAGGAGCATCGTCTCTCCATCCGCCTGGGAGACCTCCTGGTGGAGCTTGGGGTTGTTTCCGATGCCGACCTCCGGGCCGCCATCCAGATCCAGCAGGAGCAGCAGCACAGGCAAAAGCTCGGGGAGATCCTCGTCCACCATCAGCACATCTCCGAGAACAAGCTCATCGAGACCCTTTCCCTGCAGCTGGGGTTTCCGCACATCGACCCCCTGCCGGGTCAGGTGGACAAGGCCATCGCTGCCAGGGGGGATTTCGCCTGGTATGAAAAGAGCGCCTTCATTCCCCTGCGCCAGGAGGGCAGCAACCTGCTGGTCGCTTTTGCCGACCCCATGGACCACCACGACCTGGAGCTGGCCTACGACATGTTCAAGATGGAGATCGTTCCGGCCATTGCCCGGAAGCAGTCCATCCTGGATGCGGTCAAGAGGGTGGAGAGGGAGGTCAAGCAGGGGCAGACGCTCGAGGTCACCGAAGACTCGGCCGTGGGCATCGTCAACGCCATCATCACGCACGCTCTGGGCATCGACGCCAGCGACATCCACCTGGAGCCCTATGAAGACCGCCTGCGGGTCCGGCTGCGCAAGGACGGTGTCCTGACCCACTACAAGGACTACCCCGGCGATCTCATCTCCCCCATCACCAGCCGGCTGAAGATCCTCTGCCAGGCCAACATCGCCGAAAAGAGGCGCCACCAGGAGGGACGGTTCGTTTTTGACCACACCTCCGGCCAGGTGGACGTCAGGGTCTCCTTCTACATCACCATCCACGGGGAAAAGATCGTCCTCCGCCTCCTGAACCAGGCCATGCTCCTGGACATCAAGGACCTGGGCATGCCTTCCAGGATGCTGACCCGTTTCACCCAGGAAGCCCTGGACATCCCCAGCGGGGTGACCATCGTCACCGGCCCCACCGGATCCGGCAAGACCACCACGGTCTACAGCTGCATCAACTATCTCAACACGCCCCAGACAAGCATCATCACGGCCGAGGACCCGGTGGAGTACTGTATTGACGGCATCTCCCAGTGCTCCATCGATCCGGCGATCAACCTGACCTATGAGGAGACCCTGCGGCACATCGTCCGTCAGGACCCGGATATCGTGGTCATCGGCGAGATCAGGGATCCCTACTCGGCAGAGGTCGCTGTCCAGACCGCCCTCACCGGGCACAAGGTCCTGACCACCTTTCACACCGAGGACTCCATCGGCGGGCTGGTCCGCCTCCTGAACATGGACATCGAGGCCTTCCTCATCTCCACGACCGTGGTCAGCGTGGTCGCCCAGCGGCTGGTCCGCAAGGTCTGTCCCAGGTGCCGGGCTCCGTACTCCCCGAACCTGGCCGAGCTGCGGAGACTGGGGTACACCCACCGGGACATTCAGGGGGCACGGTTCATGAAGGGCAAGGGATGTGCTGAATGCTGGTATACGGGGTACCAGGGCAGAGAAGCCGTGTTTGAGCTCCTGTTTCTGAACGAGGCAGTCCGGGACGCCCTTCTGGCCCGGAAGCCCAGTCAGGAGATCCGGGACATCAGCCTGGAGACCACCGGCCTGGTCACCCTGATGGAGGCCGGGCTGATCAAGGCGGCCAAGGGACTGACCACATTGGAGGAGCTTCTGCGCTGCCTCCCCCTGGTCCGCAAATCGCGACCCCTGCAACAAATCAGACGCTTGATGGGAGAATAGGCATGAATCAGGTCAAGCCCCTCGTGGAAAGGATCGAAGAACTGCTCGAGTCCGGGGAGATCTCTCTTCCGGTCATGGACAAGACCGCCCTGCAGATCCATGCGGAGGTCAACCGGAGTGAGCCGGACATGAACCGGATCGAAAAGCTCGTCACGTACGATCAGACCTTGACCGCTGAGCTGCTGCGGGTGTCCAACAGCGCCTTTTTCCGCGGATTGCGCCGGATCTCCACCGTCAGGGACGCCATGGTCAGGCTGGGGACGGATCGAATGGCCGAGATCGTGCTCCTGATGACCCAGAGCAGAAACTTCTCCTCCAGGTCGCCCCTGGTCAAGAGCTTCATGAAGACCCTCTGGCACCATTCGGTCAGCTGCGCTGTGGGGGCCCACTGGCTGGCCAGGGAATCGGGGCACAACGCCCTGACTCATGAGGCCTTTGTGGCCGGTCTGCTCCACGATATCGGCAAGGTCTTTCTGCTCCGGGTCATTGACGGCGTGATCCTGTCCGAAGACGGCGGCAGCCTGGTCAACGAGCCCCTGGTCATGGAGGTCATGGACAGTCTGCACACCACGTACGGGGCCAGGCTGATGGCCGACTGGAACCTGCCTGAGAGCATCTCCATGGTCGTCAGGGATCACCACGACATGGATTTCGACCAGCATCAGCCCCTTCTGGCCCTGGTCAGGATCATCGACATGGTCAGCAACAAGCTGGGCCTGGGGTTCAGGAAAGAGCAGTTCTACGTTCCGTCCATGACCCCCGAGGCAGACATGCTCGGACTGGACGAGATCAAGCTGGCCGAGCTCGAAGTCTATCTCGAAGACTCCCACTCCCTGGCAGAGGCTTTGCTTCAGGGACGCTGAAGGTCCCGACCCCTTCTCCTCCCGACCTGCCCTCCACAGGACCGGAAGATTCTCTCCGGGACGCCTGGAGAGCTTCCCTGATGGCCATCCCACCCTCTCAGGGTGGAGTCAGATCCGATGCACATGCCTCCCAGTCTGCAGTTGAGGGGCGTGCCCTCGTCAGAGGGTCAGACTCCCCTGCCCGGCCGGGTTGCCAAAAAATGCCACCCGCAGTGACGCTGCCTGTCAGATTGATGAATTCCGAAAAATCAAGGCCCCATTTTGCTCAAAACCTGCTCAACAGTGAGCTCAATTGCCTGTTTGATAAATATAACCGACCGCATTGACAGGATTTTTCTTGCCCACTATAGTCATGGCTCTATGCCCACCGCCATCCTCCACCGGGCCAACCTCAGACCACGACAGACGACATGAGCACACTGAAAAACCTGGATCCTGAAATATGGCAGGCCATCGAGCAGGAAGAGCACCGGCAACAGACCACCGTTGACCTCATCGCCTCGGAAAATTTCACCTCTCCGGGTGTGCGCGAGGCTGCCGGCAGCTGCCTGACCCACAAGTACGCCGAAGGCTATCCAGGTCACCGGTACTACGGTGGCTGCGTCAATGTGGACACTGTTGAAAACCTGGCCAGGGACCGGGCCAACCAGGTCTTCGGGTCAGCCTATGCCAATGTCCAGCCCCACTCCGGATCTCAGGCCAATATGGCCGTCATGTTTGCCGTGCTCAAGCCCGGGGAGACTTTCCTGGGCATGGACCTGGCCCATGGCGGGCACCTGACCCACGGCAGCCGGGTCAACTTCTCCGGCCGCCTCTATGCTCCGGTCTTCTACGGCCTGGACCCGGAAACCCAGACCCTGAATTACGAGACCATCAGGGATCTGGCCTTGAAGCACCGGCCCAGGCTGATCATTGCCGGGGCCAGCACCTACCCCAGACAGATCGACTACGAGGCCTTCAGGTCCATTGCCGACGAGGCAGGGGCCCTGGTCATGGCCGACATGGCCCACATCGCCGGGCTGGTGGCCGCCGGCCTGCACCCCAGCCCTGTTGGCCCGGCCCAGTTCATCACCTCAACGAGCCACAAGTCGCTCCGGGGGCCCCGGGGAGGGTTCATCCTGAGCACCGCCGAGTATGGAAAGCTCCTGGACTCCCAGATCTTTCCAGGTCTCCAGGGAGGGCCGCTGATGCACATCATCGCCGCCAAGGGCGTGGCCTTCAAAGAGGCCCTGAGCGACGACTTCAAAGCCTATCAGCGTGGGATCCTGGCCAATGCCAAAGCCCTGGCCAATGCCCTGGTCCAGATGGGGTTCTCCCTCATCTCCGGTGGAACCGACAACCACCTGATCCTCGTCGACCTCAGGCCCTTGGGGGTCACTGGCCAGGAGGCCGAGACCGCCCTGGACAAGGTCGGCATCACGGTGAACAAGAACGCCATTCCCTTTGACCCCAAGCCGCCCTCCATCACCTCCGGGATTCGCCTCGGATCTCCTATCGTGACCACCAGGGGCATGACTGAGGAACACATGGCCTCTCTTGCCGAATGGATCAGGGCTGCCATCGATTCTCGACACAACGAGAGCGAGCTGGTCCGGATCAGGGACAGGGTCACCACCTTTGCCGCCCGCTTTCCAGTCTACGCCAGCCGGCCGGGCACGTCCGGGCAGATCCCGGCCATCTGACCGCAGTCTCTCCAACACAGGACAAGAACAACTCCGGACGCAATTCTTGACCGGGACGACGAAACTCACGTCCAGGATCCCCGAATCTGTGTCCACGAATCGTCACTTTGACGTGCACTGAAAAAGAATCTGTCTGTACAATGGGCTGAAAAAATATTTCTTGCCATCAAGACGTTGAGCACCAGCCTTTCATACTCCTTTTTCAAAAAGGATGTGACAAAAACCATGATGTTCATCATTCATTGTACCATTGCCGAAGATCAGATATCCTTCTGATCACGCTTCCTTTACAGACAAGATGGATCCAGACCCTGTCCATCCAGCCTTGCGCTCACAGGCTCCAACTCTGCCAAGATCCCCTGACCGGAATAGAGGGACCTGGCAGGTCGGAAAGTTGATAATTATATTGAAATCCCCTCAGTCCATCACGTCCTGGAAGACTTCCTGAACCCTGAACCCACAATAAAATATGATCTATTCTGAGTTTAATTCTGATTTTTTCTGAAAAAAAATCCTTTATTGCATCTTATAAAATAAAAATTAGACATCTTTTTTGACATAATAGATATTTTATTTCTGAACATAATGTCTTTATAGTGTTCTTCATTGCACAATATTATATGACATTTTGTGTTCATACATTCTTGAAAAAACTCTTTTTACGAATTTTATTTTTTTCTATTTTGATCATATTTTTTATTTTGACGTTCAAATTTTTCCTTGACTTTCCTTTTTGATCCCATTATACATTGCACTCAGGTTGCGCGCATTTCGAGGCCAGAGCGCTTTTTTCAGGGTTTCGGATCGCGCTTGAGAGCCTGATCCTTTCCGGCTCAACCCCCGGGCGAGGTCAAAGCTCTGGCTCAAAGCCTCGCCATGGATGCACCTATGAAGACCAAACTGGCCATCGACATCACCCTGCCAGCCTCGCCCCTGCAGAGGGGCTGGGACTCGGCCACGCTCCCTGCCCTTGTACGGGACATCTGTACTCCGGGCGTGACGACACACGCCCTGTTCTGAGCACTGCCGCATCAATCGTTGTTCTTGGTGCCAAACCTGGCTCAATCATATCAGGATTTGTGCATCTCTTGATAAACTGGTCGACCGGATGTAGGCTCGATCAAAGCTGCTGACCTGAAACCAAAGGAGAAAAAATCATGGTTGTTGGAAAGAAAGGAAAATACATGTTCACCTCTGAATCTGTCACCGAGGGGCATCCGGACAAGGTTGCCGACCGCATCTCCGACTCTGTCCTGGACAATCTCCTGGCTCAGGACCCTGAGTCCAGAGTGGCCTGCGAGACCCTGGTCACGACCGGTCTGGTCTTCGTGGCCGGTGAAATCACCACCAACGGGTTTGCCGACTTTCCCCAGATCGCCAGGCAGACGGTCAAGGACATCGGGTATGACAGCTCAGATATGGGGTTCGACTGGGAGACCTGTGCGGTCATTTCCTCTGTGGACAAGCAGTCCGCGGACATCGCACAGGGCGTCAACCGGAAGTCCCCTGAGGAGCAGGGCGCTGGCGACCAGGGCATGATGTTCGGGTATGCCTGCAAGGAAACCGAGACCCTCATGCCGGCTCCGATTCACTACGCCCACAAGCTGAGCCGCAGACTGACCTATGTCCGCAAAAAAGGCATTCTCGACTTCCTGCGCCCTGACGGGAAAACCCAGGTGGCCATGGAGTACAAAGACGGCCACCCGGTCCGCATCGACAATGTGGTCGTCTCCTCCCAGCACGACGACAAGGTGTCCTACGAGGACCTCAAAGAGGGCATCAAGCACGAGGTCATCCGCAAGACCCTTCCGGAAGAGTTCGTTGACGACAAGATCCGCATCTTCATCAATCCCACCGGCCGTTTTGTGGTCGGCGGCCCTCTCGGCGACTGCGGCATGACCGGCCGCAAGATCATCCAGGACACCTACGGCGGCATGGGCGGCCACGGCGGAGGGGCCTTTTCCGGCAAGGACCCGTCCAAGGTCGACCGCTCGGCAGCCTACATGGCCCGGTATGTGGCCAAGAATGTGGTCGCAGCAGGTCTGGCCGAGGTCTGCGAGGTCCAGCTGGCCTATGCCATCGGCATGGCCGAGCCGGTCTCCGTGCTCATCAGCTCCAGGGGCACCGGCCAGGTGGATGACAAGGCTCTGACCCAGGCCGTCCGGGACGTCTTCGACCTGCGGCCCTACTACATCATCGAAAGACTGGACCTCAAAAGGCCCATCTTCAAGGACACCTCCTGTTACGGCCACTTCGGCCGGGAGAATCCGAACTTCAAGTGGGAACAGACCGATGCCGTGGACGACCTGCGGACGGCCTGCAAGGTCTAGGGTTGCCTCCAGGAGAGCAAAGCTCCTTGTGTGAGGCCTCAATCCGCTTCACTGCGGCTTCATCAGTCACTCTTCACATGGTTCAGCCCGGCCAGAGGCCGGGCTGACATCAACCCATCTTTTTTCAGCGCTGCCCTCGGCAGTGCTGAAAAAAGGAAGGTACAGCATCATGAGTATCTATATTTCTGGCTCCCTGGCCTACGACCGAATCATGACCTTTCAGGACAAGTTCTCCAACCACCTCCTGCCGGAGAAGCTGCACATCTTGAATGTCTGCTTTCTGGTCAACGACCTGGAGGAAAAGTTTGGCGGCACGGCAGGCAACATCGCCTACTCCCTGGCCCTGCTCAGGGAAGACGCGACCATCCTGGCCACGGCCGGGAGCGATTTCGGCCGTTATCAGGCCTGGCTGACCAAGCATGGCCTCAGCCAGGAGGGCATCAAGCTCGTTGACGATCTCCCCACGGCCAGCGCCTACATCACCACTGACCAGGCCGACAACCAGATCACGGCATTCAACCCCGGAGCCATGAACGTGTCCACCAACGGGGAATTTTCCAGGATCGGCCTCAGCAGGAGGGACACCAGCCTGGCCATCGTCTCTCCAGGCAACCTGGAGGACATGCAGAAGTACCCCAGGCTCTACCGGGAGGCCAACCTGCCGTACATCTTCGATCCCGGCCAGAACATCCCCGCCTTCTCAGGGGAGCAGCTCCTGGAGATGATCTCCGGTTCAGACATGCTCATCGCCAACGACTACGAGCTCAGTCTGATCATGGACTCCACAGGCAAGGACAAGTCCGAGCTCCTGGCCCTGACCAGGACCATCGTGACCACCCTTGGCGAGGAAGGGGCCCTGATCGACGATCAGGACGGCGAGACCAGGATCAAGGCGGTCAAGGTCAAGAAGCCCGTCGATCCCACTGGATGCGGTGACGCCTTCCGGGCCGGACTGCTCAAGGGACTGCGCAGTCAGACCACCCTGGGGGAAGCCGCCGCAATGGGAGCGACCTGCGCCAGTTTCTGTGTCGAAAAGAACGGCACCCAGGAACACAGCTTCACCCTGGACGAGTTCTGGACACGATACAACGCCCATCACTGATCGGCCCTTTCCAGAGAGGGGCTCCGCAGCCCGGGTGAACCATGGCCCTGAAGGTCAGATGTTCTGACGCCCTGGGCGCTGTGGCCACACCTCCTGCTGAGGCCTGCCTCAGGAGCCGACAGTTTTCTTTTCCCCGACATGTTGCGGGGGAGGCCGGACCAGTCCGGCAGTTCTTTAACTCAACCTGTAAGGAGGTTGCACATGGCATTCACAGAAGACCAGACGTTCAATGGAGACCCGACCAAGATCCGCCAGTCCGATCACTACACCAATGAGTACGCACAATCCTTTGCCGAAAAATGGGACGATCTCATCGACTGGGAAAAGCGGGCCGAAGGTGAGGGCGACTTCTTCATCCGGACCCTCAAGGAGCGCGGCAAAAAGAAGATCCTCGACGTCTCCACCGGAACAGGATTCCATTCGGTCCGCCTGCTCAAGGCCGGATTCGACGTGGTCAGCGTGGACGGCAGCCCGGACATGCTCGTCCAGGCCTTCCGCAACGCCCGGAAGCACGGCTACATCATGAGAACCATCCATGCCGACTGGCGCAGGCTGAACAGGGACGTGCACGGTGAGTTCGACGCCATCATCTGCCTGGGCAACTCCTTCACCCACCTGTTCAAGGAGCGGGACCGTCGCAAGGCCCTGGCCGAGTTCTACGCCATGCTGGCCCACGACGGGGTGCTCATCCTCGACCAGCGCAACTACGACGCCATGCTCGACAACGGGTTCTCGACCAAGCACAAGTACTACTACTGCGGGGACAACGTGTCCGCCGAACCTGAGTACATCGACGAGGGTCTGGCCCGCTTCAAGTACACCTTTGCCGACGGCCAGGAGTACCACCTGAACATGTGCCCCATCAGGAAGGACTATGTCCGGAACCTGATGCACGAAGTTGGCTTTCAGAAAATCGAGACCTACGGCGATTTTCAGGAGACGTACAAGGAAGAGGAGCCGGACTACTTCATCCATGTGGCCAACAAATACTTCAATGACGGGGAGAGCATTTGATCATGAAACAGGACACATCAACAGCTGTGGAAACAGCCCGGAACTATTACAACAGTCACGACGCCGACATCTTCTACGCCACCATCTGGGGCGGAGAGGACCTGCACATCGGAACCTACCGCAGTCCAGAAGACTCCATCTTTGCTGCCAGCCGGCGGACGGTGGAGAACATGGCCGACAGGGCCACTGATC
This sequence comes from uncultured Desulfohalobiaceae bacterium, assembly GCA_964573115.1. Classification (GTDB taxonomy): domain Bacteria; phylum Desulfobacterota; class Desulfovibrionia; order Desulfovibrionales; family Desulfothermaceae; genus CAYOID01. The sequence goes on from CAZNIP010000010.1 coordinate 24,803, forward strand.
TGGATGCAGACTCCAAGGTCCTGGACATCGGCGCCGGCATCGGCGGCAGCGCCCGCTACCTGGCCAAGACATACGGCTGCAGGGTCGTGGCCCTGAACCTGAGCGAGGTCGAGAACGAGCGGCACCGCAGGATGAACAGGGAGCAGAAGCTCGACCACCTCATCGAAGTGGTTGACGGGAACTTTGAAAACATCCCTTTTCCTGACAACACCTTCGACCTGGTCTGGTCTCAGGACGCCATCCTGCACAGCAGCGACAGGGCAAGAGTGATTTCAGAGGCGCACCGGGTGCTCAAGAGGGGCGGAGAGATGATCTTCACCGACCCGATGCAGACCGAAGACTGCCACCGCGAGTACCTCCAGCCCATCCTGAAGCGGATCTTTCTGGAATCCCTGGCCACGCCCTCGTTCTACTGCGACACGGCCAGAAAGCTTGGCCTGAATGTGGTGGACTACGACAACCAGCCGCAGCAGCTGGCCAACCACTACGCCAGGGTCCTGGAAGACACTCGGGATCGTGAGCAGGAGCTCAAAGATCTCGATGTCAGCGACGACTACATCAGCCACATGAAGACCGGACTGCAGAACTGGGTCAGCGGGGGCATTTACGGCCACCTGACCTGGGGCACCTTTCACTTCCGGAAATAGCCTTTGTCGCCCCCGGCAGTCGCCGGGGGCGGCAAAAACATCAACCCAATGGAATCAAGAGCCATGACTGACACTTTTCAGGCCCAGTGCCACGCTGCCCTGATCGGGAGCATCCCTTTAAAGGATCACGAACAGGCCACTGAGCTCGTTCTCACCTTCACTCCGAACATCCCTCTCTGGGCTCAGCTGCCGTCGTACCCTCAGGAAGCCATGGTCCCTCAGTTCCTCCCGGGCATGCCCGGGCACGCTGTCAGGGATGACACCGAGTACGTCGACACCAGCCTTGAGAGCTTCGAGCAGGATCTGCTGACCTTCTACGAGGAGTACATGGGCGTGACCGAAGGCGGGCTGGATCAGGACTCCACCCGATTCACCCTGGACCCGGAGCGGGCCAGGGGGTTTCACGTCCTGACGCAGCGCCTGGAACAGGGCGACCTCCATCCTGTGGCCCTCAAAGGGCAGATCACGGGACCGATCACCTTTGCCACCGGGGTCAAGGACCAGGACAAGAAGGCCATCTTCTACAACGACCAGCTCAGGGACGCCGCGGTCAAGCTCCTGGCCCTCAAGGCCGGCTGGCAGGTGGACCATCTGGCCAGGTTCAAGGTCCCGGTGATCGTCTTTTTTGACGAACCCGCCCTGGCCGGATTCGGCTCGTCCGAGTTCATCTCCATCTCCAAGCAGGATGTCATGGACTGCTTCTCCGAAGTCATCGGGCAGGTCCATGCCAGGGGCGGGCTGGCCGGGGTCCACGTCTGCGCCAATGCTGACTGGTCCATCATCCTCGAGTCCCAGGCCGATATCCTGAGCTTCGACGCCTACGCCTACTTTGACAAGCTGCTCCTGTTCAAGGAGGGTCTGCAGTCCTTCCTGGACCGGGGAGGCATCATCGCCTGGGGCATCGTCCCCACCCTGGAGCCCGGGGACATCGAAAAGGAAACCGCCGACTCCCTCTTCAACAAGCTTGAGCATCAGCTCAGCCAGCTGGTCGATCTGGGCTTTGACCGCAGCCAGGTCCTGAACCAGACCCTGATCACCCCCAGCTGCGGCACCGGCTCCTTGAGCATCGAGCTGGCTGAGAAGGTGCTCCAGTTGACCAGGGATGTCTCTGACAGGGTCAGGTCGACCCTGGCCCCATAAGCCTCAGGGCAGGGCACTCTGTGCCGGCCAGGCAGGTCAGCACCCTGGCCGGCGGGCCCATCCCGGCACTGGACTGGAGGTTTCATTCTCCTGTCCGCTCACCCATCCGCGTGGCCTCACTGAGACGTCACGTGCCCTCGGGTCCTTCATCACGCGTCCGATTCCCCCGGACCCGACAAGAAACGACATCTGAACGCACCACACGGGACAAGGGTTGCCTGTCAGCTCAGGGTCCGGTGCATGCTCAACACTTGTTCAGTCAACTTTTTTGAAACGTGGAGACACTGGTGTTTCAAATCGTCATCGACAGCTTTGTCTACGGGGCGGAGATCTCGCTCCTGGCCGTCGGGGTGACCATGGTCTACGGCGCTCTGGGCTTTCCCAACTTCGCCCATGTGGAGTTCGCCACCCTGGGGGCCTACCTGGCCCTGGCCCTGACCTCGGTCGTCAATCTGGGACTGGTCCCGGCTGCCCTGGTGGCCCTGGCCGTTGCCGGGGCCCTGGGGATCCTGACCGATCGGTTCATCTTCAAGCGGCTGCGCAAGACCACCGCGATCATGCTCATGATCGCCTCCTTTGGCCTGGGGATTGCCATTCGCGAGTCCATCCGGGCCACCTGGGGGACCTCGCCCCATTTCTACCCCCTGGAGCTGCAGCGCCCGTTCACAGTCATGGGAGGCGCCATCACCCCGATCCAGATCGGGATCATCATCGCCGCCCTGTCCTGCATGCTCGGGTTCCACATCCTGCTCAACCGGACCAGGCTGGGCATCGCCATGCGGGCCACGGCAGACAATCCCAGACTGGCCGAGGCCAGCGGGATCAACACTGAAAAGGTCATCTCCATGGTCTGGTTCATCGGCTGCGGGTTCGCAGCCCTGGGCGGCGTGCTCATCGGACTGGAGACCCAGATCCACCCGAACATGGGCTTTGCCATCATCATCCCGGTCTTCTGCGCTGCCATCCTGGGAGGCATCGGCAACCCTTACGGTGCCGTGCTCGGGGCCGGGCTGGTGGCCTTTGCCCAGAACATCGGCCTGGGCATCAACTGGGCCCCGCTGGCCTCGATCGCGGGACTGAGCAGCCAATCCTACCTGTTCATCCCCACCGGGTACAAAGAGGCCATCCCCTTTGCCCTGCTCATCCTCATCCTGCTCCTGCGGCCACAGGGGATCATGGGAGGCTCAAATGAGTGATTTTTTCATCTATCTCACGACCATGGTCGGCATCTGGGGCATCCTCAGCCTCAGCCTGAACGTCCAGTATGGGATGGCCGGCCTGATCAACCTCGGACACGTGGCTTTCTTCATGATCGGGGCCTACACCTCGACCATTCTGGTCATGCTCTGCGGCCTGCCCATGCTGGCCGGCTTTGTCGGGGCCATGGCCGTGTCGGCCGGCTTCGGCATGATCATCGCCCTGCCCACGGCCAATCTTCGGGAAGACTACTGGGCCATCTCCACCCTGGCCTTTGCCGAGATCGTGCGTCTCTTCTTCCTCAATCAGCCGCTGCAGGGGCCCTATGTCGGGGCTTCCTTCGGCGTCAGCGGCATCCCCCGGCCCTTTCGGGAATTGTTCTCCACCTCGGGCTATGGGCTGTTCTACATGGTCCTGGTCCTGGTCTGCCTGGTTCTGGCCTACGTTTTTGTGGCCTGGCTGTCCCGGCAGCCCTTTGGCCGCGCCCTGAAGGCCATTCGCGAAGGCGACGAGGTCCCCCTGGCCCTGGGCAAGAAGGTCGGCGGCTTCCGCATCCGGGCCATGGCCCTGGGCGGTCTCCTGGGCGGGGCGGCCGGCAGCCTCTTCGCCCACTACAACGCCTTCATCGCCCCGGAGTACTTCCTTCCCCTGGAGACCTTCCTGGTCTGGGCCATGGTCATCCTCGGGGGTGCGGGCAACCATCTGGGGGCCCTGCTGGGCACCGTGGTCATCCAGACCATCTACAACTCCACCAGGTTCCTGGACGACTTCCTGCCGGTGGATGAGTCCGTGCTCGGTTCACTGCGCATGGTCTTCATCGGCATCCTGATCATTGTGGTCATCCTGTTTCTGCCTCAAGGACTCTTACCCGAAAAGAAGCGCTGCTATGAGCACAAACGTCCTCTTACGAGTTGAATCCGTCTCCAGGCATTTCGGGGGCATCGTTGCCCTGGACGGCGTTGACCTGGAGGCCAGATCCGGGGAGGTGACCGGACTCATCGGCCCCAACGGCTCCGGCAAGTCCACGCTCTTCAACGTCATCACCGGCTTCATCGCCCCGGACCAGGGCCGGATCCTGTTCGAAGGCAACCTGCTGAACAGCCTTTCCCCGGACGCCATCGCCAGGCTGGGGCTGTACCGCTCCTTTCAGTCCAGCCTCAACCCTGCCGGCATGACGGTCATGGAGAACATGCTCCTCTGCCCGCTGCACCAGACCGGGGAGAGCATCGTGCTGTCCTTTCTCAGGCCTGGCCAGGTCAGCCGCCAGGAGAGACAGAGCCAGGAGCGGGCCTGGCATATTCTGGAGGAGCTGAAGCTGGCAGACAAGGCCGACACCCCTGTCTGCGACCTCTCCGGGGGACAGAAGAAGCTCCTGTCCATTGCCCAGGCCCTGATGGCCGAGCCGCACCTCATCCTCCTGGACGAGCCAGTCGCCGGGGTCAACCCCCGGCTCATCGACGACATTCTGGAGGCTGTCTTTCGCCTCAAGGACCAGGGACAGAACTTCCTCATCGTCGAGCACAACATGCAGTTCGTGCGCCAGGCCTGCGACCGGGTCGCTGTCCTGGATGCCGGTCAGGTCCTGGTGTCCGGTCCGACCCTGGAAACCCTTGAACGCGAGGAGGTCCTGGAGGCCTACCTGGCTGCCCCCCGTTCCGAATGATCCGAACAACCACTTTCTCTGGAGGAAGAGTTATGACGCTTGAACAGACCATGAACCTTGAAGTCCGGAACGTCACTGCGGGCTACGACGGAAACACCATCCTGCACAATGTCGACCTCAAGGCCGACGCCGATCAGGGAACCGTGACCATCATCGGTCCGAACGGGGCCGGAAAATCGACCCTGCTCAAAACCATCATGGGCTTTCTGATCCCCTCGGAGGGCACGATCACCTACAACAGTGAGAACATCACCAGCCTGCGCCCTGAAGAGCGCATCCATCAGGGCATTGCCTACGTGCCCCAGCTGGAGCACGTCTTCACCTCCCTGACCGTGATGGAGAACCTCAAGATGGGCGGGTACACCGTCCCGGCTTCGCAGCTCGACGAGCGCATGGAGGCCGTGTTCGAACAGTTTCCCAGGCTCTGGGAGAGACAGGATCAGCGGGCCGAGACCCTGAGCGGCGGAGAGAGGCAGATGCTGGCCATGGCCAGGGCCCTGATGACCGACCCCAGCCTGATCCTCTTTGACGAGCCTTCGGCCGCCCTCTCGCCCAAGATGGCCGAGCAGGTCTTCCAGAAGATCGAAACCATCCGGAGCCAGGGCAAAGTTGTGGTCATTGTGGAGCAGGACGTCCAGCGGGCACTGCAGATCTCGGACACAGGCTATGTTCTGGCCGACGGCCAGAACGCCTTTGAAGGCCCTGCGAAGTCCATCCTCGAGGACGACAAGATCCGCGAGGCCTACCTGGGCTCGTCTGCGGAGCAGCCCTGAACAGAACCCAAAACAACCATCACCAGTCCCTTGAGCCCTGCCTGGGCTTGGGGGCATCACCAGCAACCAAAGGAGAAGCTATGTCACAGCAACATCGCACCAATCTGACGATCACGGCACTGCTGCTCGTTCTGTGCCTGTGTTCCGGATCTGCCCTGGCCAAGGACAGCCTCGAGTTCGGACTCATCACCTCGCTCACCGGCACGAACGCCAATCTTGGCCAGGATATGGAACGCGGAGCCCGCCTGGCCTTGAAGCGCATCAACAGCGGCTACGACATCCCCTGGCAGGACGGGACCAGGACAATCGGGCCGGGCCTGTTGGGCTCCGATCTGAAGATGATCGTCGAGAACACCGAATCCAGGCCCCAGTCGGCCATGGACGGGGTGCGCAAGCTGGTCAATGTGAACAAGGTCCCGGTGGTCATCGGGGAGTTCTCCAGCGGCATCACGGTTCCCACTGGCCAGTTCACCAACGAGAACCAGGTCGTGCACATCTCTGTGGGGGCCACTTCACCCAAACTCAGGGACATCGGGCCCTACTTCTTCAACGCCATCGGGCTGGACGACCTGGCCGGGAAAGCCGTGGCCAGGTTCGCCATGGCCGACAGCGGCGCCGAGAGATTCGGGTCCATCGTGCCCAACAACCCCTTTGGCGTCGGGGTGGAGATCAACACCTGCAAGACCGTGGGCGGGTGCGCCTCCAGGGTCCGCTACAAGCTCAAGCAGTCAGACTACCGGGCCGAGGTCGGCGCAGTCTTCAAGCCCCGGCCTGAAGCGGTCTTCTACACCGCCTACGGCACCGAGGCCAGGCTCATCTTTCGCCAGGCCTTTGAACAGGGCAAAATGCCCCCCAAGGGCTGGTACGCCCCCTACATGACCATGTGGACCAACGAAGTGGCGGAAATGCCCCAGATCGCCGAAGGCGTCAAAGGGATCATGGTCGGTGTGTCCGGTGACTTCTACACCACTGACTACGCCACTCCCTATGAGCAGGAGTTCGGGGTCAAACCCACGACCGCTTTTGGGGCCTATGCCTATGATGCGACGATGCTCGCCGCCCTGGCCATCCACGAAGCCGGGACGACTGAGCCTGATGCTGTAGCCAGGGCTCTGCACACCGTGTCCGGGCACTACACCGGGGTGACCGGGGACAAGACCTTCGACCCCGACGGCATGCAGGTCAAGGAGAGCTATCAGCGAAAGATCTATCAGGACGGCCAGCTGGTGGACTACGCCATTGACTAGGAGCTGACCTCCCAGGCCCCCGGTCCAAGCCGGGGGCCATCAAAGACCTCAGGCCGATCCCCTGAGGAGGACCTCATCCAGTCTGAGCTGCAGCCACCCGGCCAGCTCCTCCACGTCCTGTCTGGTGATCGTCCGCACCCCGGTGCACAGCTGTTCCAGATCCTCCATCTTTAAGCCTGTGGACTTGTGGATCAGAAAGGTCTCGACCTCGCCATCCGGAAACCGGTGGCCGCAGCCCCCGATCGTCCCCAGAAACTGGCCTTGATGGACAATCGGCAGGGCAAACTTGGCCAGCCCTCCATCGCATTCCCCGATGACCCGCTGCCCGGTCTCCCTGGCCTGATTCGTGAAAAACTGGTTGGCCACGGCACAGATGGCGGCCACCCCCTGGGGGGAGGCCTTGACCTGGGGGCAGATGTCGTTGGCCCAGGCCGAAAAGGCCGTGATCCGGCTGCCTTCAGGATCGTACGTACAGGCATTCAGCCCGGACCTTTCATGGAGTTCCCTTTCCAACGCCTCCCACCCCTGAATCGGCATCAGGTCGTCAAGTCTCATCCTGTCCTCCTTGTGCAAGCTCCGGCAGATCACTGCCCGGTCAAAAAAGAGAAACACGGCCAGAGTCCCGACTCCATACCTGATCGAGGTGAAAGTCAAGACCTGCCTGCAGGGGGAGAACAGGGAGAGGATCGGAAAGGGAAGGTCCGCCCGGAGACCGCTTTCACCAGTCGACCTGGACCTGGACAAGGGCCCTGGCCTTGTTCCGGAACAGGAGGTGACCGTTGTCCCGGCCGAAGAGGTACAGGTCCCTGGTCAGGGCCACGTCTTTGCGGCAGTAGGCCACGAGCTTGTCCATGTGCCCCTGGGCCCACCAGCGCAGGGCCAGCAGGCCGTTCCCCGACTTCTTGACCCCCAGGGTGGCCGAGGCCAGGTGGTCCAGGGACAACCGGTAGCCGAGCCGGCTGTGGATGCGTTGGAGCATGTCCAGGGTGGGCAGGGAGTGCAGGGGGAAATCGGTGTACCCCCGAAGCACGGCGTAGTCGAAGCGGGAGATGTTGAACCCGACCACCAGGTCCAGCTGCTGCAGGTGGTCCAGCAGGGCATCCAGGTCGTCCTCAAGATACTCGAAATACTGCTCCTGGGCGCTGTCGAAGAGCACGGCACAGCTCAGGCCCATCCTGTCCGCCCTGGACCAGCCCCCGACATCCTGGGCCGAGCGCTGGGTCTCCAGGTCGAGCACTCCGAAACGGGCCGGCGGTCCGGCTTGGCTTCCCTGCCGCGACCGGGTCCGGACCTGCTCTGACGCTGAAGCTGGCGGAGAAACCCCAGCGGCCGGGGCGAACGAGCTGCCGTCTGCGGAGTGCAGTCCCTTGAGCAAAAACAGCGCCGCCTGCTTGTCCAGGGGCTTGTTGCCTGACCCGCATTTCGGGGAGTGGACGCAGGACGGGCATCCCAGCTCGCAGGGGCAGGACTGGATGGCCTTCAGGGTCCTGGCGAGCATTTCCTCGGCCCGGGAAAAGGCCTGCCTGGTCAACCCGACGCCTCCGGGCATCCCGTCGTAGACAAAGACCGCCGCCTCCTTGAGCTGGGGGTGGGCCGGCTGGGAGATCCCCCCCAGGTCGCTGCGGTCGGTGAGCACCAGCAGGGGCAGAATACCGATCATGGCGTGCTCCATGGCGTGGATCCCCCCCATGAAGTGCATCTGCTGCCTCTCGACAGCTCTGCGGAGCTGGTCGGGGATCTCCACCCACAACCCTTCGGTCTCGAAAACGAGGGGGGCCAGGTCCAGAGGCACGACCTCGATCAAGGCCTGCCCCTTGACCAGCCGTTTCTCATACCCGGTGATGTGCTCGGTGATCCGCAGCCGGCCCAGGGAGACCCTGGCTCCGAGCGCTTCTCCGGCGGAAAAGCGCTCCAGGATCTCGGTCTCCTTGTCCGTCCTGACCCGGGTGAAATGCTTGACCTCCTGCTGCCTGGCCAGGACAACCCCCTCCTCCATCCGCAGCTCCTGGATCACGAAGGTCCGCCCCCGGTGCAGGTAGACCGCCCCAGGATGGGTCTCGTGACAGGCCCGATGGGTGTCGATGCTGCCAATGCACCCCATCGTGGCCTGGTCCAGGATGGTCATGACCCGTCCGGCCCCTCTCAGGCTGACCTCGTTCTGAACCCCTTTTTTCCGGGCGAAGAGGACATCCCCCCTGGCGCTGCGCAGCAGATCGCCCCTGGAAACGAGCTTTCCGGCCACCTTCCTGACCTCGTCGGCCTGGAGCAACTCCTCTGCGGCCTTCAGGGGCAGGTCGGCAGCGGCGCACTGGAGGTGGCAGGCCATGATCGAGGGGTTGAAGGGGTTGATGACCGCATCCTCTGGCTGCATCTGGAAAAAGGTTTCTGGATTGGCCATGAAGTACTGGTCGAGGCTGTCCTCGTGCCCCAGGAGGAAGATGCCGCTGTCCTGGAGCTGCCGGCCCACCCGGCCGCCCCGCTGCCAGGTGGCCATGATCGATCCCGGATAGCCCACCAGAATGCACAGGTCCAGGGCCCCGATGTCGATGCCCAGCTCCAGGGCGCTGGTGGAGATCACCGCCAGGAGATCCCCGCTGCTCAATCTGGCTTCGATCTGTCGCCTCTCCTGGGGCAAAAAGCCGGAACGGTAGGCGCTGATTCTGGATGCATCCTGCTTGCACCGCTGGGCCGCCCACATGGCGATGAGCTCGGTCATCTTCCTGGACTGGGTGTAGACGATGGTCCGCAGCTTTCTGGGCAGGGCCTCCTCCAGGAGGGCCAGGGCGTTGGAGGCGGCCCCGAACATGGGGTTGACGAAGACCACGTGCTTCCTGCCCTGGGGTGCGCCGCTTTCGGTCACGGCCTGGACATCCAGCCCGGTCAGCTCGCTGGACAGGGAACCGGGGTTGCCCACGGTGGCCGAGCAGAAGACAAAGGTCGGGCTGGCCCCATAGGCCCGGCACAGGCGAAGCAGTCGCCTGAAGACCCAGGACATGTTGGAGCCCATGACGCCTCGATAGGTGTGGACTTCGTCGACCACGACAAAGTCCAGCCCGGACAGGAACCGGGCCCACAGATGATGGTGGGGCATGATCCCCAGATGGAGCATCTCCGGGTTGGTGAACAGGATGTTCGGCAGGTTCTTGCGGATCCTGACCCGCTCGTGCTGCTTGGTGTCCCCGTCGTAGATCGCGGCTGTGGGCCGGACCGATCCGGTCCAGGAGAGCATGATCTCCTGCAGGGTCTTGAGCTGGTCCTGGGCCAGGGCCTTGAGGGGAAAGAGATACAGGCTGCGGCTCTGAGGGTTGCCCAGGATCTTTTCCAGGACCGGCAGGGTGTAGATCAGGGTCTTGCCGCTGGCTGTGGCCGTGGAGATGACCGTGTGGTGCCCGGACCGGATGTGATCCATGGCCTCGGCCTGATGGGCGTAGAGCCTGGTCAGGCCCAGGCCCTGCAGGAGCAGCCTGATCGGCTCGGGCCAGGGTCGGGAGACCTCGGCAAACCTGGCCGGAACCTGTGGGAGCTCTGCATGGTGCACGATCTGGTCAGCGAACCTGTCCGACTGCCTGACCTGGTCGATGAACTGAGCAACGCTGTTCCGGCCTGGCATGACGCTGCTACTGCTTGCCCGAGATGTTGTACTTCTTGAGCTTGTACTGCAGGAGGCTCTTGGAGACCCCCAGCATGTCCGCGGCCTTGACCTGGACAAACTCGCTGCGGACCAGGGCCCGCCTGATCAGGGCGGCCTCGATCTTCTCCAGGGTGTCTCCCAGGTTGATCTCCGCGGGCAGCAGGTCAGCCGCGCTCTTGTACTGGGTGGACTCGTCCCTGAGCTCCGGGGGCAGCTCATCGTACTCGATGACCTCGGCCCTGGCCAGGACCACGCACCTCTCGACCACATTCTCCAGCTGCCGGACATTGCCGGGCCAGTCATAGGCGCTCAGGGCCTGCATGGCCTCTGTGCTGAAGCCGGTGACCCGCCTCTCGTTTTCCTGGCTCAGCTTGCGCAGGAAGTGGGCCGCCAGCAGAGGGATGTCCTCGGTCCTCTCCCGCAGGGGGGGCAGGTGGATGTTGACCACGTTCAGCCGATAGAAGAGGTCCTCTCTGAACCGGCCCTCATCCACGGCCTTCCTGAGATCCTTGTTCGTGGCCGCCACGAGCCTGATGTCCACCCGGATCGGGGCGATGCCGCCGACCCGTTCGAACTCGTGGTCCTGGAGCACTCTGAGCAGCTTGACCTGCATGTCCTGGGACAGCTCCCCGATCTCGTCCAGGAAGAGCGTCCCGGTGTGTGCGGACTCGAAGCGGCCCCGGCGCTTGACCACCGCTCCGGTGAAGGAACCCTTTTCGTGCCCGAAGAGCTCGCTCTCCAGGACTCCTGGGTTGAGAGCCATGCAATTGACCGAGATGAAGGGGCCGTTCTTGCGCTGGGAGGCGTAGTGCAGGGCCCTGGCCACGAGCTCCTTGCCCGTGCCTGACTCTCCGGTGATCAGGACCGTGCTCGTGGATGAGGCCACGCGATCCACCAGGTCCAGCACCTGGCGCATGCCTTTGCTCTGCCCCACGATGGCGTGCAGCCCGTGTTTGTCTTCCAGGGACTTGCGCAGCAGCCTGTTCTGCTGTTCGGAGTAGCTCATCTTGGCGGCCTTGTTCACCGACAGCAGGAGCTCGTCGTTGGAAAAAGGCTTGCTGATGTAGTCGAAGGCCCCGCACTTCATGGCCTGAACCGCTCCGTCAACACTGCCGTAGGCGGTCATGATCAAAACCGGGATGAAGGGGTAGTTCTTCTTGACGTGCTCGAGCACGTCCTGACCCGAGAGATGGGGCATCTTCATGTCGGTGATGACCACATCGACCTCGGACTCGGCCAGGTAGTCCAGGGCCAGCTGAGGGTCCTGCAGGGCGGTGACGGTGTAGTTTTCGTCGCTGAGCAGGGTCTCCAGGAGCAGGAGGTAGTTCTGCTCGTCATCAATGACCATGATGTGGGTTGCCATAACGATGTCTGCCTCGCTGGCCGGCAGGTCCGGCCGGGTGAATACGATGACTGCCGGCCCATGGCGGCCGGCACGGTGGCTATTCTGACCTTGAGGCCGCGCCCCGCCCCTTTTTGTCCGGAAAGCTGATCGTGACCAGCCCCCCGCCCTGGGAGACGTTCTGCAGGGTCATGGCTGCTCCGTGCTTCTTGAGGATGGAGTCCACGATGGCCAGTCCAAGGCCGGTTCCGGTCTCCTTGGTGGTGAAAAAGGGCTCCACGTACTGCTCGGCCAGGTCCGGCTCAAAACCGGGCCCACTGTCCTGGATCTCCAGGCGGCGGCTCTCTTCCGACCACGTCAGGCTGACCTTGCCGGACCCGTTGATGGCCTGACAGGCATTGGTCAGCAGGTTGTACATGGCCCGGTAGAGCAGGTCAGGGTCCCCGTCGACTCGAATATGGGCAGGGAGGTCGTCGGCAATCTCGATCTGCCTGGCCTTGAGCTCCGGATCGAGAAAGGTGACCCCCTGCCTCAGGAGCTCAGCAAGGTCCACCGGCCTCAGGTCGGGCTCCTTGGGACGGGCGTAGTCCAGAAAATCGTTCACGGTTCGACTCAGCCTCTGGGATTCGTCAAAAATGGCCTTGGACAGCCTGGAAGCCGGGCTGGAGTCCGACCCGGCCTTTTTGAAGAGCAGCTCAGCACTGGACTGGATGATCCCCAGGGGGTTTCTGATTTCATGGGCGATGCTGGCCATCATCCGCCCCATGCTGGCCAGCTTCTCGTTCTGGTGCAGCCTGCGCTCCAGCCGCTCCTTCTCCCCGATCCTCTCGGCCAGGAGTCTGTCCGCCCGGACAATGATCGCGTACAAAAGGAGAAAGAGCACCAGGGAGGAAAACAGGGCCACGGAAGCGATGAGCCATTGAAAGGTGGTGATGGATTCATAGTCGGTGGAGATGTCCTGGGTCAGCTGGAGGATGCCGATGATCGTGCCCTGATGCCTGGGGGAGAGGCTCTGCTCGGTCCGCAGCGGAAAGGTGGTCCTCAGGACATAGCTCTGCTCGGGCAGATCGACCTTGAAAAAGGACCACAGAGAGCCGTTTTCCTTCAACACCTCGTACTTGATGTCGCCGTTCATGGCCTCCTGAATAGGCTGGCCTCCCAGGCCGGTCCTGCCCACCAGCTCCGGCTCCATGGCGTAGGACACGGTGCCCTGGAGGTCGTAGACCCTGACCTTGAGGACCTTGAACCCGTGAATCGTGGACTGGACCACCTGATCCAGCCTTTCGTACTGCGGCTTCTCTTTGAGCTGAATCCGGCCGAAACCCAGGACCGTGGGCAGGGTGAACCGCTGGTATATCTGGTGGTTCAGATTCTCGGCCAGCAGCCTGGCAAACTCCTTGTCCTTTTCCAGCACGGTCTGCTTGGCGTAGTTGCCGATGACCACCACCAGAAAGATGCTCGTGCCCAGGATGAGCGCCAGCGAGCTCCAGGACAGGAACTTGACCAGCTGAAAAGGATGGGCTGGATCAGGGGTGAATGGCGTGCGCACGATGCTCCTGCCGGTTGAGTGCACCCAGGATTCTGCGCCTGCAGAGGAGCTCTCCAGGGGGTTTGCCGTTGACCGCCACGTCGCGAATCCTGGCTGTCCGGGGGGTGTTTACAGGGAATGTAATTCGATTCCAGGGTGATTTCAACCTGGGGGGCGGTGTGCAGTCCTGGCCTCGAGCTGGCGGACCCGAGTGAACCGAAGCCGGCTCTTGATTCCGGGCATCAAGGTTCATGACCTGGAAAAGGCTTTGCTGAAAAGGCGCCCTACAGGTCGTAGATGGTGTCGTCCCTGGCTGGAGGCCTGCGCCCCCGGGCGACTTTCCTGGCGGCAGTGAAAAAATCCTCGCTCTCCAGGGCATCGCCGAGATCGGCCTCGATCTGCTCCGGGTCTTCCCCTGATTCCATGCGACGCATGGCCTCTTCCATGCTCGGCCCCATCTCCAGCCCGGTGGAGTCAAAGAGCTTTTTCATCAGCCGGGCCGCCTGCTTGGGGTCGTCCTCGTCGATGGAGTCGGCCTCTCTGGCCATGAGTTGCATGGCCTGTTCCATCTTGGATTCGTCCACATCCGGCATGCCGTCATCGTCTGGCTCTTCCAGGCCTTTGGAAATTGAAAAGATCGAGGCCCGCCGTTCAAGATCGGGACGGTTGCATTTCGGACAGCTCGGGCGTTTGGCCGTGTCGACCCGAAGGGAGAGAAAGTTGTAGATGGTGTGGCAGTCCGGGCAGTAGAATTCGTAGATGGGCATGGCCGTGCACCTGGGTTGTGGTCGAGGGGATATGACGACCCGGGGAACGCATGTCCAGAGGACGTCTCCGCCTCAGCCGCGGAAACACGGGATCTGAACCCCGAACATTCTGGAAGGTCCCCCGGGATTGCCTGTTCCATTCAGACTGCAGTCATGGCACCGGGAGCGGTATGCGAAGCGAAAGTCAACGTAATCATGGCGTCGGCCTTGTCAAGGGGTTGCCCAGCCCTTGATTCGGGCCGGGCTCGACTTGACAAGGCCACGCATTGTATGAATTACTGTGAGCTTATTGACAGCTTCAGGGGTTGATGAAGCCGGTCGTGGTCCCATGGCTGTCGGGACACCGGGGACGTGGCCCCGCTTCTCGTGCAACTCGAGACGTCGGCGCTGGCAGCGGCCGCGCTGACAGGACAAGACCAAAGGAGGCCTTGATATGGCACAGCAGATCAGCCAGGCAGACTTTGAAAAGTGCGTCCAGGCTGGCCGTCCGCCCAATGTTGCCAAGCTGTTCCCCCACTCCAGAGCCCTGCTCGTGAGCGGCAAGTACATTGACCGGGCCATGCGGGCCAAGGGCCAGGCCATCTGCATGGCCGCCAACGCCAGGAACAGCTTTGTGCTCAAAGGGGCCCTGCTCGGGGCCCAGAGAGCCAACTCCTGCCTGATCATCGAGATCGCCAAGTCAGAGGGCGGCGCCAACGCCTATTGTCCGGTCAGCCTGTGGAACATCGCCCGGCAGGTGGATGCGGCCTGCAACGAGCTGGGCATCTCCATCCCGGTGGCCATCCATGGCGACCATTACGGCATCAAGAAGCAGGAGGACATCCAGCCGGCCAAGGTCGAGATCCCGAGCCTCTTCGACGCCGGGCTGACCTCCATCGCCATCGACGCCTCCCACCTCCCGGACGACCAGAATCTGCTGACGAGCATCGAGCTCAACCCCCTGGTTCCTGAATGGGCCGGGCTGGAGACAGAGGTTGGCGAGATCAAGGGCAAGGCCGGGCTGTCCACGCCGGAGGAGGCCCTGTTCCTCATCCAGGGGCTCAACGCCCACAGGATCTTTCCCAACTGGATCGCCCTGAACAACGGTTCGACCCACGGCCTGGAAGCCACGGGCGACGATATCGACGTTGACCTGACCAGAAAGATCCACGAGATCCTCGAGCCGTACAACGTGGCCGGGGCCCAGCACGGCACCTCGGGCAACAGCTCCGCCCACCTGAAGGAGATCGCTGAGAAGACCAGGACCACCAAGGCCAATGTGGCCACGGCCCTGCAGATGATCTCCTGGGGGGTCAAAGTCAACGATTACGGCAACGCCCTCCTGGACGAGCAGGGCAACTTCATCAAGATGAGCGACCGGGGCATGAGCGACGAAGTCTGGCAGGAGTTGACCGCCTATGCCGAAGACAAAGGCTGGAAGGGGGGCAACTACAAGAAGCTCAATCTGCCCTTTGAAAACAAGCTCCTGGGTCAGTCCAGAGAGGTCCGGGAGAGGATGATCAAGGCTGTGGAGGACTTTGTCTACACCATGCTCACTGATGTCTTCAACGCCCGGGACACAGCCCCCCTGGCCATTGAAGACATCCTCAGGCACAACTCCCATGACCCCGGCCTCACTGCCGAGCAGATCGAGGACCAGGCCGAATGGACCCGGGACAAGATCCTGGAGAAGGCCCGCAGCCTCTCCTCGGACAAGGGCCCTTCTGGAGACTTTGACGATTGAGGATCCGGGCTGGGTCCGGGGCGACAGGACCCAGCCCTTGTGCAGGCATGATCAGCAAAGGACGTGGAGGGAGCCATGCACAACCTGTCCATGACCAGCAGAAATCTGGAAAAGGCCAGGTCCAATCCGTTGAACACCCACTGCCGGAACGTGCTTCAGCAGGCCGGGCACACTCTCTCTCCGGCCACCCTGGGTGCGCCTGAGCTCATGGAGTGGACCCTGAACCAGGAAAGCCTGCCTCTGGATGAGGAGGCCCGCTTCCGGCTTCAGAACCTGGTCGCCCTGATCAGGGACAAGCCGACCATGTCCCTGTCCCTGCTGGATGCTGCCCAGTCACTTGGAGACTCCCCGGACATGGACGACCTTCTGGCGGAGACCGATCCCGTCAGCCTGGGGCTGAAGCTCCTCCAGAAGCTCGAGGGCCAGGTGAAGGACCTGACCTCTTCCGGTCAAACGGAGCGGCCTTTCCAGCCATGAACTCACTTCAGCTGGCATTCGGGGCAGCCTGAGAGCGACCCCTGGTCCGGAATCCCGGAAAAATCCAGGGCCCTGGTCCGCGATTCCGGCCTGGACCACAACCCCAGCTTTCTGGACCGGGCCTGTTGTTCAAGCGCATACCAGTGGCCGCAGTCAACCAGCCTGCAGTGCATGGGATCGACCCAGCCATGACCTGACCTGATCATCTCCTCGTTCACGCACTCCCCGTCCCCTTCGAGGTAGACCAGGCTCTGCCTGATGCCGTCCTTGAAGCTGCGGACATCCTCGATGGTCAGCCGTGTTCCCTGCACGAAACGGGCAAGGCGGTCCCTGGACGCTTTCCACAGCTCCGGGGTGCGGTCCCTGTCCGGGGCGCCAACCCCGTAGAGATCCACCCGGACTTGAGTCCCGTCCCCCTGGCTCACCACGAGGGACCTTCCGCTGAGCACGGTCGCGCTCTTCCCGTTCCAGGCCGGGGCCGGCCCCGGGACGATCACAACCAGGAAAGCGACGAGCACGCAGACCGCGAGCGAACCGGCGACTTTCGGGCCTGTCCAGCCCTTGAACACGAGGGGCTTGCTCATCAGAAAAAACATCTCCATGCAAACATGCTCTCTTGAAACAGCGTTGTGCTGACAGCCTTTTCCGAGAGCCCTGCCGCTGTCAGACAGACGACCAGGCGGCCACACCTGCCGTTCCCCGGACCGTCAGCCTCTCCCTGGCCTGAGACACCCTGGCAGCGATGGTCAGAATCACCAGGAACAGGGACATCCTGGTGCTGACCGGACTGAGGGAGCTCGGTGTGCTCCTTGACTGCTCGACAGGGGATCTGGAGATCGCGGCCTAGACAAAGATCTTCGAGCCCGGGGATTCGCTGTGCTCCTCGGCCATGGCCCTGAGCCGCTTTTCCCTGTCCTCGACAGAACCCTGGACATGGATGGCCTCTTCCGGACACTCCCGGACGCAGGTGTTGCAGAGGATGCATTCCGGACCCATGGCTGGATAGGGCTGGAGGTCGATGGCCCCGGTGGGACAGGAGTCGGCACAGATGCCGCATTGGGTGCAGGCCTGCTCATCGATCTCAAAGCCGGGGTGGGCCGACTGCTTGACCACCTCCAGACTCAGCTTGGCCGACTTTTCCCGGACCCACTCCGGCTGATAGTTCAAGGCCTCCAGATCCAGGGGGCGAACCGGTTCCGGGCCTGAGAGCTTCTTGAGCACCTGCTGCACCAGGTCCCGGATCAGGCTGTCGTCAGCCGCATCCGGATGCCCCTGGCCGAGTGGATGCTCGCTCTCCAGCAGGCCGGAATGGACGGCCAGGACCTTGCCCGCCCCAAGCAGCGGCCAGCCCCTGTCTTCCAGGGTGGTGCCCATTTCAACAAGGGCTGTGCCCGAGGTCACGGCCCCCCAGGTCACAAAAGGGACGCCGTAGCCCCGGCCGGGCGGCAGGGTCTGAAGAAACTCGGTCACCTGGGGCAGGGCATGGTGGGCGTAGACAGGTGACCCCGCCCACACGCACACCGGCCCGTCCCCTGCTGCGAGCGGTGCTGGGAGGCCGTTTCTCCAGTGGCCCTGCCAGAGCTCATGGTCCTGGGCCTCCTGGCCCTGGTTTGCCAGCTCCTCTCCGATCACCCGGGCCACATGGGCCGTGGAGCCAGCAGGGGAGCTGTAGGCGATCACATGGGTGCAGGTCGGCATGGACTCTCCTCCTTGTGTTGATGGTTTGGCACGGTCTGTTGAGCACGATGCGCTCAGTCGGGCCAGGAGTCAATGCCCGGCAACGGGCCCTCTTATGAAACTTGATTCTGGAGTCAAATTTCTTCCCTGATCAAACTGGCCGAGTCCAAGTCCTTCCCGACACCTCGGGCATCTTTTCTTCCCTCAACCATCCACCCTCAACCCTCGACCTGTCAGCGCTGCCAGAGGCAGGGCTGACGCGGGACTCGGCCAAAGCTTCGGTATCGACATCTTGACCCAGGGACTGTTGCCGTGGGCGGGCATCGACATGGAAGCTGGACCGGCCCGGGCAGATCTGCATCGGCAGGACCAGGAGGGACTCCGTGCCCGTGAAGGAGCGCTGAGGCTGCCGGGTGTCCTGTCAGGCAAAGCGGTTTGGATCAAAGGCGGCGATGTCGATGGCCGGGGTCTGGCCGGCAATGAGGTCGGCCAGGATCTGCCCGGTGGCCGGGGCCATGCTCAGCCCGAGCATGTTGTGCCCCGTGGCCAGGTAGAGGTTTTCAGCCTGCCTGGACCGGCCCAGGACAGGCAGATCGTCAAAGGTCATGGGCCGCAGTCCAGCCCAGCCCTCTTCCGGACCGGAAGACAGATCAGACCGAAAATACTTCTGAAAAGCCCCTTTGAGAAGCTGCAGATGACGCGGCTTGACCCGGGTATCGAACCCGCACAGCTCCAGCCTGCCGCCAAGCCGAAACCCGCTCTTGAAGGGCGTGGCCACAGTCCGTTCGTCCACCAGGAAGCAGGGGGTCCGGCGGCAGGACTCCTGCGGGGCCACGGTCAGGCTGATCCCCCGGGCCGGTCTGACCGGGAGGGCCAGGCCCAGCTTGCCTCCCAGCCTGGCTGACCAGGCCCCGGCGGCCAGGATCACGTCCCTGGCCTGCATCGGACCACGCGATGTCAGGATCGAGGCGATTCTGCCGCCCCGAACCTCAAAACCCAGGACCTCGCACTGGGTCAGGACCTCCACGCCCTGCTCCGTGACCACCCTGGCCCATTCCTGAACGAACCTGTCCGGCCTGAGATGGGCATGGATCGAATGGACCCAGCCGCCGGCCAGGTCCTGGCGCAGGCCGGGTTCCCTGGACTGGAGCTCGCCGCCGCTCAGGGCCTGGCCCTGAAGGCCGATCTGGACGAGCTGGTCCTCGATGCGGGCAAACTCGTCCAGGACTCTGGGGGTCCGGCACAGGAACAGGGCCCCTCTGGCCTCCCACTCGCAGTCCATGGGGTGCTCTGCGAGCAGGCGGTCAAAGAGGGCCCGGGAATAGGCCAGCAGGTCGGCCCGGGAACGCATGGCCCTTTGGGCGTGATTCCAGCTGCACTTGCCGGCGAAACGCAGCAGCCAGGTCAGTCCATCCAGGCTCCAGCCCGGGCGCAGGGCCAGGGGGGCGTCCCTCTGGACCATCATCCTCAGGGCCTGGCCGATCACACCCGGGGCGCAGAGGGGGATGGCATGGCTGACCGAGATGATCCCGCAGTTGCCCCAGGAGGCCCCGGCTCCGAGGTCTCCCCTGTCGACCACCCGGACGCGCCTGCCCTGCTGAACCAGGGCGTGGGCGCAGGCCAGTCCGATGACCCCGCTGCCGATGACCAGCACGTCGACCTGCTGCCCGGTCAATGTCCTGCCCCCAGGGATCGGTCGGCTCCGGTCCTGTCCTTTGCGGATCGAAGCTCTCTGATCTGTTTGAGGGTCTGCCTGGACGCCGCCAGGTGAGGCCCCCCCAGGGACACGGCCTTCCTGGCTGCGGCCAGGGCCCTGTCCAGGTGGCCCTGCTCCATGAGCACGTGGGCCAGGTTGTTCTGCAGGACAGCGGATCCGGGATGGGCCTCGGCCCCCTGGATGAGGGTCTGGGCAGCCCCCTGGACATCTCCGGTCGCATACCTGGTGTTGGCCAGGCCCAGCAGGGCGGTCTGCTCCGCAGGCCACAACCTCAGAAAGGCTTGATAGCCCGTGGCCGCGGCCTGAAAACGACCGGCCTGCTCGAGCCCCAGAATGGCCTGGAGGTACCGGTCCTGTTCTGGCCGGGCCGGGGACTCGTCCGGGGGCAGGACCACAAGGCCCCACTTCCCGGCCCTGGACCAGGTGGCGTCAAAAACCCTGACAGACTGTTTTTCCGGGGAGGTCTCTCCTGAAAGGAGGAAGAGCACGTCCTGTTCGAGGTCAAACCCGGCCACGACAGCGTAGTGGTGGACCTGATGCCAGGACAGCCCGAGATTCTGCAAAACGATCACCGGGTGGCCGGCGGCCACCTCGGCCAGGAGCTCTCGCTGACCTTCAATAATGTAGGCCAGCCTGCCGTATCGTCTGGCCGCAGCTTTCATGGAGGCCTGCAGGCTGCCCCGGCGTTGCGGGTCGTAGACCATGGAGGCCAGGATGCTCGGCGGGACCTCGCGCCCGGTCCATTGAAGCACTGTGGCCAGGGCTGCGGCCCCGCACTGTCCCGGGGCCTGTTCAAAAGCCGGCAGCCCCGAAACCCTCGACCGCTGTTCCGCAAGGCCGAGCTGGACCGGATCGTATCCCCTGCCAGCCGCACAACCCAGGAGCAGGCCAATCATTCCCAGCGCTCCGAGCAGTCTGAGCCAGGCCAGGTGCCGGGTCCGGTTCTCGCCCATCTGCGCTGGCCGGCCCAAGCTAGCTGTTCACAAAGGAAAACACGTCGGTGAAGCCCAGGATGTCTGTGATCAGGAGCACGATGAACACAAACACGGCTGCTCCGACAATCACCCCGAGCCCACTGCCGCCGGCCGGGAGCATGTCCAGCTTGTCCGCGATCCTGGTCACTTCACGGTCCGTGAGGCTGTCCACCCTGGCCTTGGCCTCCAGAGGACTGATCCCGTGAGCCTGCAGGCTCTTCTGAACGTCGTCCCTCTCCAGAAAGAGGCGCACCCTGGTCCGTTCCTGGTCCAGGGCCTTCTGCTGGACCGCGGTCCCTGTTGAGATCATGGTCGCCTGAGCCATGGTGGCCGGGGAAATCAGACTGATCATGGTCACCAGGAGCACGCAACTGACGATCCTGGCCAGAGCTCCATCCGCTTTCATGTCCTCCTCCTTTGCTGCTGTGGTCTGCGGGGCCTGATTCATTGAGAATGGAGCAAGTCTAGGCCAAGATCAGCCAACTGTAAACACTGAGCTTCTTGCCCCAGACATCCAGGACATCGGAGCAGGCCACGGCTTGACCTCGGCGGCCAGTTGGGCAAACATGGCCCCTGGCATGAACCAGGGAGGTATGTTGTCATCGTCGAGGGGAGCATGATTCCGGACAGAGTGCTGAAGGTTCTTGATCAGGCCGGTCTGACGGTTCTGGAGTTCGAGCCCGGGTCCACCCCGACCTCGGACATGGCTGCGGCCCGAATCGGGGTGGAGGTGGGACAGATCGCCAAGTCAATCCTGCTCCACGGCAAGGATGACCTCTTCAGGCTGGCTGTCATGCCCGGCGATGCCAGGCTCTCCTCTTCAAAGTTCAAGAAGGTCACCGGGGTCAAGCACCGCATGGCCACCAGGGAGGAGACCCTGGCCCAGACCGGATTTCACATTGGCGGGGTCTGCCCTTTCGGTCTTCAGTCCATCCCCATCTTGATCGAGCAGTCCCTGGCCCGGTTCGACCTCATCTACCCGGCTGCCGGAAATGATGCCTCCGGGGTGCCGATGCACTTTGACCAGCTGGTGACCATCACCTCCGGGACGGTCTGCGACATCATCACCTGACCAGAATTCGGGACCTGGACCTCGGTGCCCGGTCACGCCCGGCCTGAAGCCCTGTCCCTGGCAATGAGGGCAGCCCCCAGAGCCCCCACCGTGTCCGGTTGATCCGGAACCCGGAGGTCTGTCCCCAGGGCGGCAGCCAGGGTTTGAACCACGCCATGATTGCGGGCCACCCCCCCGGACATGGCCGCCGGCAGCCCGCCCGGTTCTGCAGCCACTCGCCTGACCAGGGCCATGGTCCTGGCAGCGATGGACCTGTTCAGCCCTCTGACGATTTCGCTGACCTCTTCCCCATTGGCGATCAGGGACACGACCTCGCTTTCGGCAAAGACCGTGCAGACGCTGCTCAGGGTCAGATCCTTTCGGGCCTGGCGGTCAAGGTGACCCAGCTCGGTGATGTCCACCTCCAGGGCCCTGGCCATGGCCTCCAGAAAACGTCCTGTTCCGGCCGCACACTTGTCGTTCATGGCAAAGTCCTCGACTCTGCCCTCAGGGCCGAGCTTGATGACCTTGCTGTCCTGGCCCCCGATATCGATCACCAGGCGGGTCTGTGGAAAGAGATAGGTCATCCCCCTGGCATGACAGGTGATCTCGGTCAGGGCCGCGGTCCGGCCCTGGACCCTCTCCCGGCCGTAGCCCGTGGCGATGGTGGCCCGGACATCCCCCTCTCTGATCCCGGCCTGGGAAAAGAGCATCTCCCTGACCCGGGACACGGCTTCCTGATTTCGGGCCCCGGTGGGGGTGACCGCCCGGGCCAGGACCTCCTTTTCAGCCGAGAGGAGCACTCCGTCACAGGACAGGCTGCCGATATCGATGCCCAGATAGATCATGCCCCCTCCTCCGGTGGGCCATCAATCCTCGAGCTGATCAATGGACTCCAGCTTCCAGGTGGAATCAGGGACCTGCGTGTCTCTGACAAAGTGCCAGACCTCCCTGGACTGTTTCGGTTCCTGGTCTGAGCCTCCTTCTCTGAGCAGGACATCAAAGGAGACCGAGGCCAGCTCTTTCGATTTCTCCTGACGATGGTCAAGGAGCTTGGCATTGACCAGCATCAGCTCGGTCCTGCCCTTTTTGGGGGCTTTCCTGGATTGCTCCTTGAGTCTCTTCAGGAGCTCAGGGGAGGTGAAATGGGCGATGTCATCAAGATCCCTGTCGTCCCAGGCCTCCTGAAGCCTGGCGTACACGGCCCTGGCACCCTGGAGGAACTCTTCCTGGTCAAAGCCCTGGTCCCCGGTCTGAGAGGCCCCGGGGGCAGAGTCGGACCGCAGGCGACTCCAGGCTGCCTGGGCCGCCTCCTCCACCCGGGGAGGCATGCCGCCCTGAGGCGCCTCCCGGGACCGATCCTCTCCCCTGGTGTGCTCTGAAGCGTCCCGGCCCTGCCCCAGTCCGCGCACGACCCTGAAAATCACGAAGATCAGGGCTCCAATGATCAGGATTTCAAAAAGGCTCAATCCGCCGAACTGCACGCTGGTCCTCCTTTGTTTTCTGCCAGCTCCGCCCGCGGCAGTGCTCGTATGAACTTCATCGCGAGGTTTCAGGTGTCTGGTTTCAGGAAGAAGGCCTTCAAGTACAGTGACTGG
>CAZNIP010000011.1:0-47433 GCA_964573115.1 uncultured Desulfohalobiaceae bacterium
CTGGACCTGATCGATGCGTTCCTTTGGCGTGGAGGCCCCGGCCGTCAGGCCGATGCGTTTCGCCACTCGCAGCCGGTCCAGGGGCAGCTCGTCTTCATGCTCGATGTGAATGCTCTCCACGCCCTGGGTCTGGACCACCTGGGCCAGCCTGCGGGTGTTCCCGCTGTTGTATCCGCCGACCACGACCACGACGTCGACCTGGCGGGCGATGCTCAGGGCCTCTTGCTGCCGCTCCCTGGTCGTGTCGCAAATGGTGTCGAAGACTGGAATGTCCTTGCCCAGCTGCTCCTGGACATAGGCGACCACCGCATTGAATTCGCTCCTGCTCTGGGTCGTCTGGGCAGCCAGGAAGTAGGGGCTCTCTGGATTGAGCTCGATCTGGCACAGCTCGTCGAGCTTCTCAAAGATGATGGGGGCCTGTCCGGCATAGCTCAACAGACCGTCAACCTCTGGATGATGTCGCTCCCCCAGCAGGAGCAGGCGGCGCCCGTTGGCTGTCTGTTCGGCAATCAGGAGCTGGGCCTTTTTGACCTTGGGACAGGTGGCGTCCACAATGTCCGCCCCCCTGGTCTGCAGGTCATGCTGAATGTCCCTGGGCACGCCGTGAGCCCGGATGACCACCTTGCTGTCCTTGACCACCTCTGCAGCCTGCTCGATCTGCATGACCCCCCTTTGCGCGTATTCAGACAGGACCTGGGGGTTATGGATGATCGGGCCCAGGGTGCAGATCACCCCCCCCTCGACGTTGCTGTCCAGGACTCGGTCCAGCTTGCGCAGGGCCAGGTCGACCCCCATGCAGAAACCGGCTTTTGTGGCTCTGACGATGTCCCTCTTCATGGCTTCTCCCTGAGTCTTCATCTCAGTCAGGCTTTCGGGCTACCTGCTCTGCAATCGATTCTGGAAGACCTGCGACCAGATGCAAAAGCTCTTCCCAGGTTCTGCAGTCAACGATTCTTGAACGCAGGGTCCTGGCTCCGGCAAATCCTCGAAAATACCTGGGCAGAACAGTGCGCATCCTGAGAAAGGCTTTGCCCTCCTGTTCGTGAGCCTGGCACAGCTCGATGTGCCTCTGGGCCATGCCGACCAGGGAGGAGAGCGTTTCAGGCCCGCCTGAATCAAGGATGTGGCCGTTCCGGCCGCAGTCAGCCCTTCCTGGCATGTGGCGGGCCGAATCGGACCCTTCATCCGGTCCGTGCTCCCCTGAAATCTCTTGGTCATGGAGAGACCGTCCAGCATGAACAAGGCTGCGCAGCTGGTCAAAGACGCCCGGATTGGCCATGGCCCCCCTGGCGAACATGACCCCGCTGATCCCAGTCTGGGTCAGGCATCTCATCCCGTCAGCCGCAGTGAAAAGATCGCCGCTGCCCAGCAGGGGCACGACAATGCGCTCCCGGACATCTCTGAGCAGGGTCCAGTCGGCCCGACCGGAAAAACCCTGTCTGGCGGTTCTGGGATGCAGGGTGACCCATGCCGCTCCACTGCCCTCCAGTCTCTGGGCAAGCTCAACCGGACCGGGCGAATGCCTGTCCCAGCCGGCCCTGATCTTGACGCCCAGTCGGCCCTCACCAGACACTTTGACCATTTTTTGGACGATCCTGGCGAGGGCTTCCGGGTTTTGGAGCAAGGCTGCACCTGCTCCGGTCTTGACCACCTTCCTGACCGGACAGCCGGCATTGAGGTCGAAAAAGGTATGGCCCATGTCCATGAGCATCTCCAGAGCCTGGCGGAGCGTGTCTGGTTCGGAGCCAAAGAGCTGAACCACGAGGGGAGCATCTTCGGGGCAGGTCCGCCCCAGCCTGGTCGTGCCCGGGCTTTGATAGACCAGCCCTTTGGCGCTGATCATCTCAGTGCAGGCAGCTGCTGCGCCGAACTCGCGGCACAGAAGCCGAAATGGCAGGTCGGTGTAACCGGCCAATGGGGCCAGCCAGGGTTGATCAGGCTTGATCGGGAGCTCAGGGGAAGCCATAGTCGAATGTGGCAGATCGAAAGCTGGAGGCTCACCTCAGGTCTGACGGATGCGCTTCAAATATAGACGTTCAGGCCTGAAGCGCCGGAGGCCTGCTCCTTGAGGATGATACACGGGTAAAGCTGGGTCACGGTAAAGCGGACGAGCTGACCCTCTGGCGGAAAGCTCTGAAGCAGGGCCACCATCTTCTGATTGTCGATCTCCAGGAGCGCCTGTCTGTCTCCGAGGAGACGAAGGACGACCCCCTCGACCTCATCCCCCACCTGGTGCCTGCGCTGAAAAGCCCTGGTCCTCTTCACTGACCGCTGTCCCTGCACCTGTCCCTTTGAGAGCCTACCGCCCCTGCTCGATGACCCACTCGACCTCTTCTTCGCTCAGTCCGGTCTTGTGGGCCAGAGCGGCCACGCTGTCCCCCCGGGCCTGGCCGGAGAGGATGACGTTCTTCACCAGCTGCGGGGAAGTGGCCATGTTTTCGGCGTGATCGAGCAAACGCCGCAGCTCCTTGACTTTGTCCTGCAGCTTGGCGTCCAGCCTGGCCAGCTCCTCCTGCCTTTGCGCAAAGCTGTTCACCAGCTCCTGTTCCAGCTCGGCATTCCTTTTCAGGTTGTCGAGCAAAGCCTCCTGTTTCTCCCGCATGCGGAGCAGTCCTGCTTCCGAACGCTTGACCCGGATGAAGAGAATCGCCACCGTGGCCAGAAGAGCGATCTCCAACCCGCTGACCCCGATGAGAATCCATTGCAGCGCGGTCAATGAACCTCCTTATCAGACCTCAAGATCGATCAAACGCCCCTGATCACTCCTGAAATCACGGTCGCTTTCAGAGTCAGGCCCTGACTGCTCTCGATCCCTGTCCTCGGATTCTCTGCCCTGGCGTCTGTCCTGATCAGGCTGAACCTGAAAAGCGCCTTCGCCTTTTTCCGTCTTCGGGACTTGATGCTGTTCCCGTTTCTGCTTCTCGATCACTTCCCTGGCCAGCTGATTCTGCATGGACCCGGGAAAGGACTGCAGGTCTCCCTGAAGCTTCTGCACCCTGGGCATCTGGCTGATGAGCACCGATAAATCAAAGGGATTGACCATGTCAGTCGACCACAAAATCCTGAATGAGGATGTTCTGGACCTTGCCGTTGCTCAGGTATTGGTTGACGACTGAGGCGAGATCGGTCTTCAACGTGGATGCATGGCCTTTGTCCAGAAAAAAAGCGAGCTTTTTGTTTTTCAGATAGTAGTAAATCGCATCTCGGATGACAAATCTTTTTCTGTCTATCTCCCAGCTCAGCTTCTCATGATCAGAGCGCAGGGCAAACTCGAAGTGGAGATACCGAAAACCCGAATCGCCGTCATACTCTACCCAGAAAGGCTCAAAATGAATCTGCTCGGGTTTTTGAATCGTTTCTGCGGGCTTGCTCTCGACCGGCTCCTGATTGTTGAGTTCTGATGGGACAGGATCCTGCTGCCGGAAAAGAATCCAGGCCAGAACTAGGACCCCAAGGATCAAAAGCCCTGCCAGTCCGATGATCATGCGGTTCCTCCGCCAGGGGCTCCGGGACGCCTGCGGCTCCTGTCCCTCTGGCTCTGAGGACACACCTGGATCACCAGGGTCATGATCCTGCTCGGCCTCCTCTTCCTCCCATTGCAGGAAAGGAGCATCGTCCAGGTCGAGCTCCACCTTTTGCGAGCTCTGCTCCTGTTCTTCAGTCTGGCTTTGGTTATCCATGTCCATGGCCGACGCCTCAGAGCTCTGGACCCTGGTCATGCCTTCATCTGCCATGATTCACCTTGAAGCTGAAGGACAGCGGAGGGTGGGCGTCATGAACATCCATGCTCACGCCAGCTCCTGACCCTGTTCCTGCCTGAACCTGGACCTCAGCTTCTTCAGGGCCTGGCTGTGCAGCTGGGAAACCCGGCCCTCAGTGATGTCCATGACCTCTGCAGTCTCCTTCATGGTCAGCTCTTCATCGTAGTACATGGACAACACAAGCTGCTCCTTGGCGGTCAGGTCCTGAATGTAGTCGCTCAGTTTGGTCACCAGCTCCTGATGGAGAGTCTCGGCGAAAGCTTCGTCATGGCTGTTTTTGGGTTCCTTGTGCGGCTCGAGCTGATCCAGGCTGACCAGGACCTGATGCTCCAGGGCTTCCTGGGCCTGCTCCAGCTCCCTCTCGCTCAAGCCCGTGGCCCGGAGAAGCTCCTCCTGGTTGGGACTCTGCCCGTGTTCCTGTTCAAATCGGTGACAGGCCTGTTCCACAATGCGGATGTTTTTTCGCAGCCCCCTGGAAAACCAGTCCTGCCTGCGAAGCTCGTCCAGCATGGCCCCCCGGATCCTGTTTTCGACAAACGTCTCCAGCTTGACCTGCTGCCTGGCGTCGAAATGCCCCAAGCTCTCGAGCAGCCCGAGGGATCCGGAGCTCATGAGGTCATCGATGCTGACGTGGTTCGGGAGCTTGGCCTTCAGACGCCAGGCCACGATCTTCACCTTTTGCCCGAAGGATTCCACAAGGATCTCCTTGGACTTCAGGTCGAGTCCAGACCACTCCAGATGGCCGGAATTGATCTGCTGCAGCAGATCATTCCTGAAAGAGGAGTCTTTTCCAGAAGAACTTGATGTTCCCGTCAAGCTGCTCATGAGATGTCCACGATAAGATGGTCTCTACGGCTTTTTCGATGGAGACGACGGCCGGACTCCCGGGATCATGATGGCAAAAGGGGATTTGCCGGGACACGGCCCTGGGCACTGCCGGATCCCTGGGCAAGAAGCCCAGCCAGTCCAGAGAGACCCCGTCCAGAAATCGGTCGCAGGCGACTGAGAGTCGCTTGTAAATATTCTTGGCCTCCTGTTCGCTGGTGGCAAAATTGACCAGGACCCGAAAATGCTGGACCCCGTGCCTTTGATGCAGGACCTTGATCAGGGCGTAGGCATCGGTCAGGGAGGTGGGTTCCGGGCTGACGACGATGATCCGCTCCTGCACGGCCAGATTGAAGTAGATGACATTGTCGTTGATCCCGGCCCCTGTATCCACCAGGAGATAATCCACCCTGCCTTCCAGGCCGTCCATGGCCTCCAGGAGCTCCAGCTTCTGTCCCGAGTTCAGGGACAGCATCTCGCTGACGCCAGAAGCTGCAGGCAGGATGCTGAATCCGTACTCGGTCTCGAAGAGCACATGCTCCAGGCCCACACCCTCGTAAAAGAGGTGAAAGAGGTTTCTGGAAGGCGCCAGTCCCAAGAGGACGTCAACGTTTCCCAGCCCCAGGTCGGCATCGAGCAGCAGGGTCCGATAGCCCTGCCTGGCCAGAACACAGGCCAGATTGACTGAGATATTGGTCTTGCCCACTCCGCCCTTGCCGGAACTGACAGAAAAGACAACAGGTACGCGCGTGTTCATCCGCTCAGCTCTCCTCCGTCTCACGATGACCTGAAATGCGCCCAGGTGCGGCTGTACTGTGAACTCGAGCTCAAACGAGGAGGTCCTCCCTGATCGACCTGGCCCACTGGTCTGCGAACGCTGCACTGGCAGTTCGACATGCTGCTGCCCACGATCCTCACCCGGCACCCTTTGACCGGTCAGCGGAGCCAGAGGCAGTGCTGCGATGGGGCAACTCATGCTTGAAGACCAGACGCCAGAAAAAGGAGTCTTCAGCCGCAACCATGCTGTTTTTCAGCCGCGGACCAAAGGACAGCAGGGATGCCGGCAGACCGCTGGAGTACCCGACATTGACCAGGGCGCCAAAGCGACAGGCTTCGTCAAGCTTGGTCCAGATCAGGCTTTGGGGCGCCGAGGCAGAAAACGTGTCCACGTAATGGGCAAATTGATCGTCGGCATACAAAGGGCTGAGCACGAGATGCACTGCCCCGTCAAGTTGGCCTTTGCTGCCCTGGTCTTGAATCATTCTGCCCACTGAGCCTTCCCAGTCGTGGCCTGGTGCATCGATGAAGATCCGGTTGAAGGTCCCGGCTTCTGCGAGAAGCCCCAGCCAGTCTTCCGGCTTGCTGATTTCTCGGTACTCGAAATCTGACAGCTCGGCATAGTGCTTCAGCAGGAGCCGCCCCTTGCCCTGATGGGTGTCCCCGTTGACCAGACAGATCTTGTCCTGGGGATTCTCCTTGCGGTTGTTCAGGGCCATCCTCAGCAGGGTCGAGGTCTTGCCCACGCCATTGGGTCCGACCAGAATCTGGACCCTCTCCATCCATTGCCTGCTGTTCCAGGGCTTGAGACCAACAAGCCCGGTCAGTTCCCTGAGCACCGAACCCTGCGGACAGTTGCGCAGTCTCCGCCAGATTTCAAGGCGCACCTCCGGGGTGACGCCTTCGTTTTCCAGATAATTGATGGCCTGCCGCTGCCTGGGCGTCAACTGTCCCAGATCCATCTGCGGATTGAGGACAGCATAGATCGATTCTTTCAGCCTGGACAACTCCTTATGCCACTCCGCCCCCTGGGGTGCAACCTTGGTCTGCTCGGCACCGGCATCAGATCTGGAGTCAGCGTCCACGGCCGCCAGGACCTCGCAGACCTTGGATCCGTTTTCGGTCACATTCTTCGTGTTCAGGATCACGGCCTCGTTGCCGAGGTCGTTCTTGACCTGCTGCATGACCTGCTGCGGTGTCGGCCCCCGGAACGTCTTAACTCGCATGAGGCAGCCTCACAGTCCCGATGGAATCGAGCTTGATGTCTGCCGGGATCTCTCCCTGGGAAATGACTGGGAGCACAGGGATGAACCGGGTCACAAGCTGTGCCAGGTGCGGCCTGACCTGGGGGGACGTGAGCAGCACCGGCTGGCCGTCTCGGACATCACTCTGCTCATAGCTGGAGTTGATGGCACTGATGATCTTCTGGGCCTCCGAGGGCTCAAGGGCCAGATAGGCCCCTCCTTCGGCCTGTCGCAGGCTCTGCTGCAGGGTCTGCTCCACCGGCCCGCCAAGGCTGAGCACAGGCAGGGACCCTTTGCTGGACAGGTACGGCTTGACCACGGTCCTGCTCAGCCGCTGCCGGACAAATTCCGTGAGCTGATCAGCGTCTCTGGTGTGCTGCCCGAAGTCAGAGAGGGTCTCGACAATGGTCAGCAGGTCCCGGATGGAGACTCCTTCACCAATCAGATTCTGGAGCACCTTCTGCACGATCCCCAGGGAGAGGATGTTCGGGACGAGCTCCTCCACCGCCTTCGGCGACCTGCGGGCGAGATTGTCCAGCAGGTCCTGGGTCTCCTGCCGTCCCAGGAACTCGTGCAGGTGTCGCTTGAAGATCTCGGTCAGGTGGGTGGCCACCACCGAGGCTGGATCGACCACCGTGTACCCGGCCAGCATGGCCTCTTCCTTCTGGGCTTTGGTGATCCACATCGCCGGCAGATTGAATGCCGGCTCCCTGGTTTCGATGCCCTTGATCTTCTTCTTGGCGTTCCCCGGGTCCATGGCCAGGTAGTGGTCGGTCATGATCTCGGCAGTGGCCACCGTGTTGCCCTTGACCAGGACGCCGTACTGGCCCGGCTTCAGATTCAGGTTGTCCCTGACGTGCATGGACGGTATGACCACCCCCATCTCCAGGGCCAGTTGCCGGCGGATGGACCTGATCCTGGCCAGCAGGTTGCCGTCCTGATTGTCATCCACCAGGGGAATGAGCCCGTATCCCACCTCCAGGGACAGCACGTCCAGCGGCAGGAGGGAGCGGACTTCCTCCGGGGACTCATGCTTGGGCCTGGCCTCTTCACGCTGGGCCAGCTCCTGCTCCTCGACCTGCGCCTTGTTCTGCGAAGCCAGCAGGGCCAGACCGAACACGGCAGCGCCCAGGAGGAAAAAAGGAATGGTCGGCATGCCTGGAACAAGGGCAAAGAGCACCAGCACCCCGGCCACGAGCTTCAACCCCCTGGGGTGATGGGTCAGCTGACCCAGGAACTCCTCGCCCATCTTGGCCTTGGCCGCTGCCCTGGTGACGATGAGCCCGGCTGAAGAGGACACGATCAGGGAGGGGATGATGGACACCAGACCGTCTCCCACGGTCAGGATCGTATAGGTCTGGGCCGCCTCGAACCAGTTCATGTCCTGCTGGACCACCCCGATGAAGAAGCCCCCCAGGATGTTGATCAGCGTGATCAGGATCCCGGCATTGACGTCCCCTTCCACGAACTTGCCGGCACCGTCCATGGCCCCGTAAAAATCGGCCTCGCCTCTGACCTGGTCCCGCTGTTGCTTGGCCTCTTTCTCATCGATGAGCCCGGCGTTGAGGTCGGCGTCGATGGCCATCTGCCGGCCCGGCATGGCATCCAGGGTGAACCTGGCCATGACCTCGCCCACCCGCTGCATGCCTTTGGCGATGACCATCTTGTTCAGGGCGAAGAGGATCAGGAAGACGATCAGCCCGATGACGTAGTTGCCCCCGACCACAAACTGGCCAAAGGCCTGGATCACGTTTCCGGCCGCCCCGAGCCCCTGGTCCCCGTAGAGCAGGATGCGCCGGGTGGTGGCGACGTTGAGCCCCAGACGGAGCAGGGCCGCCACCATGACGATGGTCGGAAAAATCGAAAACTCCAGGGGCGATTCCATGAACATGGCCGTGATGAGGACCACCAGGCTGAAGGAGATGCTCAGGGAGAGCATGATGTCCAGAAAGATGGGCGGCATGGGGATGAGCATCACGAAGAGGATGAGCACCACCCCGGTGGCCAGGAGGACGTCCCCCTGCCTGGCCAGATTCTGCAGATCGAATCGGGAAAAGAAAGTTGTTCCTGTTGCCATATTATTGACACCGTTCAGCGCGGTCATGGACCGCGCTGAATCCCTCATTTGTCAAAGGCATCAAT
This sequence comes from uncultured Desulfohalobiaceae bacterium, assembly GCA_964573115.1. Classification (GTDB taxonomy): domain Bacteria; phylum Desulfobacterota; class Desulfovibrionia; order Desulfovibrionales; family Desulfothermaceae; genus CAYOID01. The sequence continues at coordinate 8,750 of CAZNIP010000011.1, forward strand.
GCTCTCGATTCAAAGCGTGTCAGGCTCATGCCTCATCTCTGCTCAAGGAGGGAATGTCTGTGTTGCTCCCCTCGAGGGGCTGCGGTTGTGACCTTTCCAGGCCAGCCCTGATGAGCCGGCGGTGCAAAAACTCCAACTGGCATCTTTTTCCAGGAGACTGCGAATCTTGACTCTCTGATTTTTCTGTTCTCTGTTTCCTGTTCCCTGTCCTCTGCACCTGCGCTTCAGACTTTTTGCAGGTGCATCTAATCATGCCGCCTCTGAAAGGAATGGAGCTGAGCCAGAATCGACGCCACGGCCTGGTACAGCTCTTCCGGGATCATCTCCCCGATATCAACACTCTTATACAAGGCCTGTGCCAACGGCTTGTCCTCCTTGATCGGGATCCGGTGCTCCCTGGCCACCTCCTTGATCCTCTCCGCCACCTGGTTGGCCCCCTTGGCCAGGATGACCGGGGCCGGAGCGTGAACCGGATCGTAGCGCAGGGCTATGGCCAGATGTGTCGGGTTGGTGATGACCACGTCGGCTTTGGGCACCTCCGACATCATCCTCTGCTGGAGGACAGACTGCATCTTCTGTCGCTGGGCCTGCTTGACCTCTGGGTTCCCGTAGGACTGCTTGTGCTCGTCCTTGACCTCATCCTTGGTCATCTTCAGGTTTTCCTCGTAGTCCCAGCGGGTATAGAAAAAGTGGATCACGGCCAGCAGGAGCATGGGCAGCAGGGCGTACATGGCCAGCTGAAAGCCGGTGGACATGACATAGGCCGTGATCGACTGGGCGCTCTGGTAGAAGAGGGGGATGAAGTCGGCCATCCTGATTTTGAGGACCAGATAGGCCGCTCCAGCGATGACCGCCATCTGAAAGAGGCTCTTGAGCACATTGACGACCATCTTCAGGCTGAAGAAGATGTTCTGCAATCCCTTGATGATGTTGAACTTCTGCCCCAGCTTGGGCTGGAAGACCTTTGCTGAAAAGAGCTGGCCGACCTGAAGGCGGACCGAGAGGAAGCTGACCACGACCAGGACCAGGAAGATCGGCAGCAGCATCCAGGCCAGCTTCTGCAAGCAATAGGTGAACAGGAAATACAGGTTTGTCCTGGTCAGCTCGAAATCGATGCCGGTCCCCAGGATCCAGTGGAAGAGGTCCTGAAAGTGGTCCTCCAGGTTGCCGACGAGGACCCGGAGGATGATCAGCCCGGCCAGGGTGACGGCGACCTTGGAGACCTCCTCGCTCTTGGGGACGTTGCCCTCTTTCCTGGCCTCGTCCCGTCGCTTCTGGGTCGCCTGTTCAGTACGGCTGGGGTCTTTCTGGGGCATAGGGGTCAGGAGCCTGTCTGGAGGAGATTCTGGTAGATCCCGCCGAGGTCCCCGACAAAATCCTGCAGGTACTGGGACATCAGGGTCAGCAGCAGGCCCATGAACACAAAGCCCACAGCGATCTTGATGGGAAAGCCGACAAAGAGGACATTGACCTGGGGGGCCATCCTGGCCATCAGCCCCAGGGACAGGGAGACCATGAGCTCGGCGATCATGACCGGAGCGGCCACCTTGATGCCCAGGACAAAAATTTGACCTGAAAACGCCAGGACCTGGGTGACCACGGCCTCATTGATCAGCAGGGACCCGGCGGGCACGAGATCGAAGCTGGCCCCCAGGGCCTGAAGCATGACCAGGTGCCCGTTCAGGGCCAGAAAGATGAGCAGGGTCACGATGTACAGGAACTGCGAGGTCAGGGAGACCGAAACCCCGCTCATGGGATCGACCACGTTCATCATGGCGAACCCCATCTGAAAGCCGATGATGTGCCCTGCGGTCTGAATGCCGCCAAAGACGAAGCGGACCATCATCCCCAGAATGAGGCCCAGAAAGAGCTCCCCAGCCATCATCAGCCCGATCTCCCACAGATTGGCCGGCATGGCGGTTCCCGGAAAGGAGAGGTGGGGCCAGAGCCCCAGAGTCAGGACCAGGCACAGGGCGGCTTTGACCATCCGCGGCAAACCCGACCCGCCGAAAAAGGGGAGCAGGAAGACCAGGAGGCTGATGCGCATCAGGGTCAGGAGAAAACTGAAGAAGGACAGCTCGCTGAAATCAAAAAGGCCCATGGCCGGAATGTGCAAATCTCAGACCATGCCCTGGTACGGCTCCTGGACCCTCCAGGGTATGGAGACCCGACACTGAGAGGCCCTTTCTTCAGCTCAATCTCGAAGACTCAGCACAGCTGAGGCTGCGCTGACGTCACTCTGAGCTGAAGGTCTCTCTCCCGTCGCTGGGGGAAGGGTGCATGGCCTGCCAGCGCATCAGGGCGCTGAAGACGTTCTTGCGGACAGCCTTGTTCCCTGTCCACAGGGTTTCCAGCCAGTCATCCACATCCGACCTCTTGCTGTCTGCGGCTGAGGGGCAGGGGTTGGCCCAGACCGGCAGCCCCCACTCCCTGGCTGCCTTGGTGATCAACCGTTTGTCGACCCAGAGCAGAGGGCGGATCAGCTCAAAATCCCCGCCGAAAAAGGTCTCTTTGGGAAACATGCCTTCCACTCGCCCGGCATAGCAGACGTTCATGAAAAAGGTCTGCACCAGATCGTCGGCGGTGTGTCCCATGGCCAGATGCGTCAGCCTGTAGCGGTCCATGAGCTCAAAGAGCCGCTTTCTCCGGAGCCAGCTGCAGAAGAAGCACGGAGAGTTCCTCCTGTTCTCGCTCGTGTGCGCCCTGGGGCCCATGTCGGAGATGCCGATATGGGCCGGGATGCCGTAGTGCTCCAGCCAGTCCACCAGAGGGGCGTGATTGGTCAGGTCGAATCCCGGGTTGATGTGCAGGACCATGAGCTCGAGATCAAAAGGCAGCTTGCGCCTCTGGATGAGCAGGACCAGGAGCAGGACCCAGCTGTCAAGGCCTCCGGACACGGCGACCCCGACCCTGGCTCCCGGCCTGAGCATCTGTGTGTCGAACATGAGCTTCCCGGCTTTGGCAACACAGGACTTCTGGGTATAGCTCAGCTTTTTGGCCAGTCCGCGGAGTTTTTTCATATCGCTCCAGATCTGAATCATGCGGGTGAAGCCCGGATGGAGCTTCAAACCTCAGGAAGAAGCCCTCACCCTTCACTCAGTTCTCGTGAATCGTCAAGAATGAACTCCAGGTCTTGATTGAATGGCCTGCCTCGTTGAGCTGATTTGGAGAGCAAACCGACAAAGATCAGGGGTCAGGCATTGACGCTCACCGTGATCATGGTTAAATTATCAGGTTGCAACGTTGTTGCATCTCCCATCCAAACCTGAAGGACACTGCTCTGGTTCAGCCCGAGCCCTGGCTGAGCCCAATGTGCATCATCCGGCTTGATGATTGCAGAGAATTTCAGAGTTCCTTCAAGATTCATGACGAACCCCAGAGGATGACCGCATGGCAAGGATCACTGTTGAAGACGCCCTGGCCCAGATCAACAACCGTTTCGTCATCGCCGAGATGGCGATCAAGAGGGTCAAGATGTACCGCGAAGGGTACCCCCAGCTCATTGAAACGAAGAATTCCGAAGTGGTGACGGCCATCCGCGAGATCGCCGCAGGAAAAGTCAAACTCCGGTCATCGATCAAAGAGGCTGGAATCAAGGTTGAGGAATCATGAGCAAACGAGACTACTACGAGGTCCTCGGGGTCTCCAGGTCAGCCTCGGGAGAGGAGGTCAAAAAAGCCTATCGCAAGCTCGCTTTTGAGCACCACCCTGACCGCAATCCCAACGATCCCGAGGCTGAGCAGAAGTTCAAGGAAGCGGCCGAAGCCTACGAAGTCCTGAGCGATCCGGACAAACGTTCGACCTACGACCATTTTGGCCATGAAGGCCTCTCAGGCAATGGTCAGGGCGGATTCGGTTCGGCCCATGACATCTTTGACGCCTTCAGCGACATCTTTGGCGACTTTTTCGGTTTCAGCTCCGGCAGGGGCAGACGCGGCCCCCGTCCGCAAGCTGGCGCAGACCTGCGCTACAACCTGACCATCTCCTTTGAAGAGGCGGTCAAGGGCACGGAGACAGAACTCAAGATTCCCAAGGACATCGAGTGCTCAGAATGCAGCGGCACCGGTGCCGAACCTGGCACCCAGGCTGAAACCTGCAGGCACTGCTCCGGACAGGGGCAGGTCTTTCAATCCCAGGGTTTCTTCAGGATATCCACCCCCTGCCCCATCTGTCGGGGCACAGGCCAGGTCATCACCAGCCCCTGCAAGAACTGCAAGGGCAAGGGCACGGTCCGGGAGACCAAGCTGGTCAAGGTGCACATCCCGGCTGGCGTGGACACCGGGAGCCGCCTGCGGCTGCAGGGCGAAGGCGAACCCGGCCAGCATGGCGGTCCTCCGGGGGACCTCTTCGTGGTCATCACTGTGGAGGAGCACGCCTCCTTCGTCCGTCAGGGACAGGACATCATCGTCCCGGTGGACATCGGATTTGTCCAGGCCGCCCTGGGAGACAAGATCGAAGTCCCCACCCTGGACGAACCAGTGCCCATGGAGATCCCCAAAGGCACGCAGAGCGGTCAGACTTTCAAGCTGAAGGGGCTTGGGGTCCCGCACATCGGGAGCACCAAAAAAGGCAACCTCATCGTGCAGGTCAAGGTCAAGACACCGACCAGTCTGAGCAAGCGGCAGGAAGAGATCCTGCGCGAATTTTCCAAGCTCGAGGCTGAAAAGCCCAAGCGAAAGGTCAAGGGATTCTTCAAGAAGGCCATGGGCGAATCGTGAGCCACAAAGATCGCCTGACCCATGTGGACAGCGCTGGGACCCTGAACATGGTCGATGTGGGCCCCAAACAGGCCACCCCTCGCCGGGCCGTGTTTCAGACCGCTGTGGTTCTGGCACCTGAAACCATGACCCTGCTGGAACAGCAGGCCCTGCCCAAGGGCGACGTCCTGACCACGGCCAAGATCGCCGGGATCCAGGCCGCCAAGCAGACGGCCCAGCTCATCCCCATGTGCCATCCCCTGTTCCTGAGCCACATCGATGTGGCCTTCACTCTGGACAGGGACCGGTCCAGGATCATCATCCAGGCTGAGGCCAGGACCACCGCCCAGACCGGGGTGGAGATGGAAGCCCTTGTGGCGGCCCAGACCGCGGCCATGACCATCTATGACATGTGCAAGGCCGTCCAGAAGGACATCCTGATCACGGACTGCAGGCTGCTCTTCAAATCCGGGGGCAAAAGCGGCACGTATGCCGCCCCCGGGCATGGGCCGGACATGGAGTGAAAGCGAAAAAAAACCGTCCCAGCGCAGGCTGGGACGGTCAGGCGTGTGATCTGACGTGACTTCTGAAGATCAATATCGCGGACGGGCCTCATTCACTCTCAGGGTTCTGCCTCCAAAATCGGTACCATCAAGCTCACTCATGGCCCGGTCTGCTTCATCAGGTCCCATCTCCACAAAGCCAAAGCCCCTTGGTCTGCCTGTCTGCCTGTCCTCGATCAACTTGACAGACTGGACTTCCCCATACTGGGAGAACAACTCCCGCACCTCTTCCTCAGTAGAGGAATACGGCAAATTCCCGACGTACATCTTCTTCATCTCTCACCCACTCCTCGCTGATAAAACATTTTCCGCAAGTTGCGAAAACCCAAAGTACTTTTTCTTTTACATGGACCCTGAATCCTGTCAAGGCGTTTTTTGGAACTCCCTGCCCGCCCTTGGCGTGATGGGAAAAATACTGTAGGTGTACCGCCATGAGCGCAAGACCTGCAGCTTTTTCGGCCCACACCCCAAGACGACAGACCAGAGCCATTCGACTCGGCGGACTCTCGATCGGAGGAGATGCCCCTGTCCGCATCCAGTCCATGACCAACACGGACACACGGGACAGGCAGGCAACGGTGGCCCAGATCACCCGCCTGGCCGAGGCAGGCTGCGAGATCGTCCGCCTCGCGGTTCCTGATGACCAGGCAGCCTCCCAGCTCCACGAGATCAAGCAGGCCTCCAGCGTCCCCCTGATCGCGGACATCCATTTCGATCACCGCCTGGCCCTCCAGGCCATCGAAGCCGGACTCGACGGGCTGCGGATCAACCCCGGCAACATCGGTTCCCATCAGGCCGTCAGCCGGGTCGTGGATGCGGCCAGAGACAGGGAGATCCCCATCCGAATCGGGGTCAACAGCGGTTCAGTGGAGAAGCATCTCCTCGAGCACTACGGGGCTCCAACACCCCAGGCCATGGTGGACAGCGCCCTTGGTCACGTCCAACTCCTGGAGGAGAGGGGCTTTGAGCAGATCAAGATCTCCTTGAAGTCCTCCTCTGTCCTGGACACCATGTCCGCCTACCGGCTCCTGAGCGAAGAGGTGGACTACCCGCTGCACATCGGGATCACAGAAGCCGGGACCCTGCTCCGGGGCACGGTCAAGTCGAGCATCGGCCTGGGAATCCTGCTCTGGGAAGGTCTCGGAGACACTCTGCGGGTTTCCCTGACCGGAGACCCTGTGGATGAAGTCCTGGTGGGCTGGGAGATCCTGCGCAGTCTCGGGCTGCGTCAGCGCGGACCGGAAATCATCTCCTGCCCCACCTGCGGACGGACGGAGATCGACCTCATCCAGCTGGCCCGGGAAGTGGAGAACCATCTCCGGCACATCACTGCGGTCTTCACCGTGGCTGTCATGGGCTGCGTGGTCAACGGCCCTGGCGAAGCCAGGGAAGCGGACATCGGCATTGCCGGCGGCAGGGATTGCGCCCTGGTCTTTCGCAAAGGGCAGGTGGTCAGAAAGATCCGGGGAAACGAAGCCATCCTGCCGGAGTTCATGAAAGAGCTGGACCAGTTCATGGCGGACATGCCATCACCAAACAACGAGGATCCCTGAATGCGACTTTCACGCTATTTTGTGCCCACGCTCAAAGAAGATCCTGCCGAAGCTGAAGTGGTCAGCCATCGCCTCCTGGTCAGGGCAGGGATGATCCGAAAACTGACCTCCGGCGTCTACTCGTTCCTCCCTCTGGGCTGCAGGGCCCTGGACAAGGCAGCCCAGATCGTGCGGGAGGAAATGAACCGTTCTGGGTGCATGGAGGTCTTCATGCCCATGGTCCAGCCTGCCGACCTGTGGCAGGAAACCGGGCGCTGGGACCACTACGGCAAGGAGCTGCTCCGCTTCAAGGACCGTCATGAACGGGAGTCCTGTCTCGGCCCGACCCATGAAGAGGTCATCACCGATATCATCCGCAGAGACGTTCATTCCTATCGGCAGCTGCCCCTGAACCTCTATCAGATCCAGACCAAGTTCAGGGATGAGATCCGGCCCCGCTTCGGACTGATGCGCTGCCGGGAGTTCGTGATGAAGGACGCCTACTCCTTTGACCGGGACGAAACAGGGGCCCAGGTCAGCTACGAACAGATGTTCAATGCCTACACCCGGATATTCTCCAGGCTGGGCCTGAACTTCAGGGCCGTGGAGGCTGATTCCGGAGCCATTGGCGGCAGCACCTCCCATGAGTTCATGGTCCTGGCCGACACAGGCGAAGACGTCATCGCAGCCTGCAGCAGCTGTGCCTATGCCGCCAACCTGGAAAAGGCCGAAGTGATTCCAGAGGCGAAGCCCCAGTCAGACCTGCCCCCGGAACCCGAAGTGGTCCAGACGCCGGACATGAACACGATCGCCAAGGTGTCCGACTTTCTGGGTGTCCAGCCAGCCTCTGTGATCAAGACCATGGTCTACGTGGCCGACGAACGCCCTGTCGCGGCCCTGATCCCTGGGGACCGCGACCTGAACACGGTCAAGCTGAAAAATTACTGCGGTGCGGCCGAGATCCGCCCGGCCGAAGCCGGAGAGGTTGAGGCCTGGACCGAGGCCCCGGTGGGCTATGCCGGACCGGTGAACCTCCGGATCGAGACCGTGGTGGCCGATTCGAACCTGAAGACAGGTTCGGACTGGGTCACAGGGGCCAACCAGGGCGGGGCCCACCTCAGGCACGTCGATCTGTCCAGGGACACCAGCGTCGCTGGCTACACCGACCTGGTCAACGTGACCGAAAGCGACCCCTGCCCCAAGTGCGGCGGGCAGATGAAGTTCCACAAGGGCATCGAGGTCGGCCATGTCTTCAACCTGGGCACCAAGTACAGCCGGACCATGAACGCCACCTTTCTCGATGAGCATGGCCGGGAACAGGAAATGATCATGGGGTGTTACGGGATCGGGGTCAGCCGAATCATTGCCGCGGCCATCGAACAGAACCACGATGACCAGGGGATCATGTTCCCCCCCCACATCGCCCCTTTCGAGGCCTGCGTCATCGCCCTGAACGTCAAGGACGAGCAGGTCCTGGGCCTGGCCGAATGGGTCTACCGGGAAATCCAGGGGCTGGGCGTCGACGTCATCCTCGATGACAGGGACGAACGGCCGGGCTTCAAGTTCAAGGACGCCGACCTCCTCGGGCACTCCATGCAGATCATCATCGGGGCCAAAGGGCTCCAGAACCGGGTGGTGGAGGTCAAGAACCGCAAGACAGGAGAGCGGCAGGAACTCCCTGTGGACACCTTTCTGGAATCCTTTGTCCAGTGGCGAAAGAGACTCTGGGCTGACTGGGACGGCACCTCCAACTCGGAATAACCATCCTTTCAAAAGATGACTGTCTTCAAGGCTCAAACCGGCTGCAAAAGCTGCATCATCAGTTATGAATTCAGAAAGCAATTTCTTTGATCATAGCCCGATGTGTCAGCTTTGCCTGCGGCAAAGCTGACATGCGCCACGTCTTCACGGTTCAAGAGCTCACCCTGGCCATCAAGGACGTCCTGGAGGGGGAATTCCCCTTTGTCTGGCTCAAGGGCCAGATCGGGAACCTCAACCAGGCAGGTTCGGGGCATGTCTACTTCACCCTCAAGGACGGCGATGCCGCCATCCAGTGCGTCTGGTTCAAGGGCAGCCACCGGCACCATCTTGGGACCAGGCCCGAATCCCTGTCCACCGGCCTCGATGTCCTCTGCGCCGGCAGGATCGCCGTCTATCCGCCGCGGGGCACCTATCAGCTCATTGCCGAAGTTGTCCAGGATCAGGGTGTCGGCCGGCTGCATCTGGAGTTCGAGGCCCTGAAGAAAAAGCTCGCTGACCAGGGCTGGTTTGATCAGGACCGAAAACGGCCCCTGCCGGAATCGATCAACCGTCTGGCCGTGATCACCGCCCCGTCTGGAGCGGCCATCATGGATTTCCTCCGCCTCTCTGCGGACCGCGGCTGGGGCGGCTCCATCAGGATCTACCCCAGCCTGGTTCAGGGGGAGGGAGCCAAGGAGACCATTGCCTCCGCCCTGGAACAGGTCAACCTTGAGAATTGGGCCGACCTGGCCGTGCTCATCAGGGGCGGCGGATCACTGGAAGACCTCTGGAGCTTCAACACCGAAGAGGTGGCTGGGGCGGTCTATCGCTCCTCCGTCCCGGTTCTGACCGGGATCGGGCACCAGATCGACCAGACCATTGCCGACCTGGTGGCCGATGTTCAGGCGGCCACCCCCAGCCATGCGGCTCAGATGATCTGGCCGGAGCGCCAGGCCCTGACCCAGAAGATCGATGAGCTGGACATGGCCATGGCCGCAGCCTGGTCCAGGCTGATACGGCACAAGGAGCAGCCCCTGGGCCAGTGCGAGAGGGCCCTGTCCTGGCTTTCGCCCCAACGGCATCTGGACAGGCTGGGGCAGGAGCTGAAAAGGATGGCCCGCACCCTTGTGGCTTCTGCAGAAAGCGGCCTGACCCGGAATGAGGAGCTCCTCTCAGCCCTGACCGAACGCCTCAGGGCTGTTCACGGCCCCCGGAGGTGGGCCCTGGAAGAGTCCCGCTCCGACCAGCTCAGATCAGGCCTGCTGAAGGCCATGACCCGCTTTCTCGACCTTTTGGAGCAGCGTTTGTCCATGACGGAAAACAGCCTTCGAGGGGCAGATCCATTGCGGCCTCTGACCAGGGGGTACTCCCTGGTCACCGTCGGCCCCGACCGGTCCATCCTGCGCAGGGCCTCTCAGGTCAGCGCCGGGGACGACGTTGAGATCCTGACCAGCCAGGATCGCATCCGGGCCGAGGTGGTCGATGTTGCAGAGCAGGGTTCGCCTCTGAAAAACTGGATCGCCGACCACGGCACACAGGAATGACCGCCATGCCCGAAGACCGGAACGATTTTGAACATCAGCTCTCCCGCCTTGAGGACATTGTGAGCAGGCTGGAACAGGGGGATCTGCCCCTGGAAAAGGGGATCGCCCTCTTCAGGGAGGGCACCGAACTGGCCAAATCCTGCCGAAAGCAGCTCAAGGAGGCCAGACACAAGGTCCAGGTCTACTCCCAAGGCATGTTGCAGGATTTTGAGCCCCAGGAGCCCGCTGAAGATGACCAGGGAACAGATGAAGACCACTCTTGAAGCCTATCGGCAACGAGTCGAAACCTTTCTCCAGACCTGCCTCAAGGACGGGCTGATTCCTGATCGGCTCCAGGCGGCCATGGAGTACAGCCTCTTTGCCGGAGGCAAGAGGATCAGGCCGATCCTCTGCCTGGTCTGGGCCGAGCTTCTCAGCGAAGACCACGAGCAGCCTCTGCCCTTTGCCTGCGCCCTGGAGTGCATTCACACCTACTCCCTGATTCACGACGACCTCCCGGCCATGGATGACGACGACCTCCGGAGAGGCCAGCCCTCGAACCACATCAAGCACGGTCAGGCCCTGGCCATCCTGGCCGGTGACGGTCTGCTGACCGAGGCGTTCACCCTGATGTTCGCTCATCAGCGCCATCCAGAGAGGACGCTGCAGGCAGCCGCTGAAGTGGCCAGGGCAGCCGGGCCGCGAGGCATGGTCGGCGGGCAGGTCATGGACATCCTGATGACCGGCAAAGGAGACGGCGACCTGGAGAGGCTCAAATCCATGCACTCCCTGAAAACCGGAGCGCTGCTCAGAGCATCCTGCCTTTCGGGAGCCATGCTGGCTGGAGCGGACCGCGAGGACCTGACCCGGGCTGATCAGTATGGCACCGCCATTGGCCTGGCCTTTCAGATTGCCGACGACATTCTGGACATCACCGGCGATGAGCAGGCCCTTGGGAAACCTGTCGGCAGCGATGAGTCCAGAGGCAAGCTGACCTATCCCAGCCTGCTCGGGCTTGAAGAAAGCAGAGCCCTCGGCTTTCGAACGGTTGAAAAGGCCATGTCCGCACTGACCCCTTATCGCGGCCCGCAGTCACGGTTTCTGGCTGATCTGGCCACGTACATCATGGAGCGGACCACCTGAGCCGGAGCAGAATGGACTCCTGCCATCCGGCAGAAAAGGAACGCCTTGAACTCATCAGACCGGTTCCCGGCATGGCCGGAAACCATATCTCCATGCACCACGGCTTGAGGAGATCATGAACGATTTGACGCCATCGTCGATCCTGGCATCGATCAAGGACCCCAGCGACATTCACCAGCTGGAGCTCGCCGACCTGGATGCCCTGGCCCAGGACATCAGGGATCTGATCATCGAGACCGTGTCCTGCAAAGGGGGACACCTGGCCCCTTCCCTGGGCGTGGTCGAACTGACCCTGGCCCTGCTCAAGATTTTCGACCCCTCCAGGGACAAGGTCATCTGGGATGTCGGGCATCAGGCCTACGCCTACAAAATCCTGACCCGGGGGGTGGAACGTTTTCGGACCCTGCGGCAGAGCGGCGGCATCAGCGGATTTCCCAGACCGGAAGAATCCTGCTTTGATCATTTCTGCGTCGGCCATTCCAGCACCTCAATTTCCGCCGGCCTGGGCATGGCCGTGGCCAGAGACCTCCTGGGCCTGGACCACAAGGTCGTGTCGGTGATCGGGGATGGCTCCATGACAGCCGGACTGGCCTACGAAGGCCTGAACCAGGCCGGAGATCTGGACCGCAACCTGGTGGTCGTCCTCAATGACAACGCCATGTCCATTTCCAGGAACGTGGGGGCTCTGTCCTCCTTTTTCAGCCGGAAGCTGGCCGATCAGCGCTTCATGCGCTTCAAAGAGGATCTCAAGAACTGGCTGCGCCAGGTCCCGAAGATTGGCGACGAACTCGTGAACTATGCCCGGAGGAGCGAAGAGTCCCTGAAGAGCTTCTTCACCCCCGGCATGCTCTTCGAGGCTTTCAAGTTCACCTATCTGGGCCCCATCAATGGACACAACATCAGACAGTTGTCCGCTGTCTTCGAGCAGGTCCGGGACCTGGAAGGACCGATTCTGGTGCACGTGCTGACCACCAAGGGCAAGGGGTATCAGCCCGCAGAGACCAACCCCACCTATTTCCACGGCGTGGGCTGTTTCGAACCCGAAACCGGCAGGAGCACGAAATCACAGGCTGCCGCACCGGGAGACTACAGCACGGTCTTCGGATCCACGCTGACCCGGCTGGCGGAGAAGGATGTTTCTCTTGTGGCCATCACAGCTGCCATGCCTGAAGGCACCGGCCTGGGCAGCTTCAAGGACCGTTTCCCGGACCGCTTTTTCGATGTCGGCATCTGCGAACAGCATGCCGTGACCTTTGCTGCCGGCCTGGCCTCCCAGGGCCTGAGACCCTGCGTGGCCATCTACTCCACCTTTCTTCAACGATCCTTCGACCAGATCATCCACGATGTCTGCCTCCAGAACCTCCCGGTGACCTTGTGCCTGGACCGCAGCGGTCTGGTGGGGGAAGACGGGCCCACGCACCACGGAGCCTATGATCTCAGTTACCTGCGCCAGATTCCGAACATGGTCATCATGGCCCCCAAAGACGAGCCGGAACTGCAGCGGATGCTGGTCACCGGCCTGCAGCACGACGGTCCGGCTGCACTCCGCTACCCCAGGGGGGTCGGGCCCGGGCACGAGCTTCTGGACACTCCAGAGCCCCTGACCGTCGGCAGGGGGGAAAAAATGAAGGATGGCCGTGACGGAGCTGTTCTGGCCGTCGGCAGCCGGGTCTTTCCTGCTCTGGAGGCTGTGCATCGCCTTGAGCAGCGGTCTTCGCGGACGTATGCCCTCTACAATGCCAGGTTCATCAAACCCGTTCCGGAAGACATCCTCTTCGAACTGGCCCAGGCCCACTCCAGGCTCCTGATCCTGGAGGAGAACGCCCTGGCCGGAGGGTTCTCCTCGGCCGTCCTGGAGTTCCTGGCCGACAACCGGCTGCTCTCAGGGCTCGAGGTCACCCGGCTCGGCTTGCCGGACCGTTTTGTCCCCCATGGAACCATCAGGGAGCAGCTCCAGGAGGTGGGGCTGGACATCGAGTCCATTGAGAGCGCTTTGGAGAACCTGTAAAAAACCGCGCCGTGGCTCGGTTTTGTGATCCGCTCCATTCCCCCAAAACTGGGAGGGGGGAACCTCTCTGACTCCCTGAGAGCTGGCCGCAGGGCTGAGGGTTCTTCCTCATGAATTTTCATCCGAGCGCAGCCTGAGGCTGCGCTGAAGGTCACGAGGCATCGCGTTCCGACGTCCATTCGTGCTGGTCAGGGGATCCCTGCCTGGACTTGCTGATCTCCTCGTCCCGGAGGGTCCGGCGCAGAATCTTGCCCACGATGGTCTTGGGCAGCTCCTCCCGGAACTCGATCTGCTTGGGCACCTTGAAATTGGCCAGCTTCTCCCGGCAAAAGGCGATGATCTCCTTTTTTTCCACGCTCTGGCCCTCCCGGACCACGATGTAGGCCTTGACGATCTCCCCCCTGGAGGCATGGGGCACCCCGACACACACGGCATCAGCGACCTTGGGGTGCTCGTACAGGACCTCGTCGATTTCCCGGGGGTAGATGTTGTACCCCCCGGAGATGATCATGTCCTTCTTGCGGTCGACGATAAAGAAGTACCCTTCCTCGTCCATGGTGGCGATGTCACCGGTGTAGAGCCAGCCGTTGCGCAGGGTTGAGGCGGTCTCATCCGGACGTCGCCAGTAGCCCTTCATGACCTGCGGCCCCCTGACGACCATCTCCCCGACCTGACCAGGAGCCAGGGGAATGGATCCCAGCTCCATGTCCACGATGCAGGCGTCGGTGTCTGGAAACGGCTCTCCAATGGAGCCGATCTTGCGCTTGCCTCTCAAGGGGTTGAGATGGGTGATGGGGGAGGCCTCGGTCAGCCCGAAACCCTCAATGATCTCCGCCCCGGTCATGTCCTTGAATTGCCTGCTCAGCTCGACGGGCATGGGAGCGGAACCGGTGACCGAATAACGGATGGAGGTCAGGTCGAACTGGGCGATGTTCTTCTGCTGCAGCAGGGTGTTGAACACAGCCGGAGCTGAGGGGAAGATGGTCGGCTTGACCTTGTCAATGGCCTTGAGCACCTCCTGGGGAAGGAACTGGGGATACGGGGCCACCGTCGCAGCCAGGGCCGTGGCGAAATTGACGCAGACGGTCAGCCCGTACACGTGAAAAAAGGGCAGCAGACCGAGAAAGACCTCTGGCTCGTCGCCGATGTCATAGAGGACGGCCACGCACTGCTGAACATTGGCGGCCATGTTGTCGTGGGTCAGCATGACCCCTTTGGCCACTCCGGTCGTCCCCCCGGTGTACTGGAGAACGGCCAGATCCTGGGAAGGGTCGATCTCAACCGGCTCATGACTGGCCCTGCTGGAGAGCAGCTCCTTCCAGGGCAGGACCCGGTGGCCGTCAAAGTCCACCTTGACTGCCGTCCCTTCACGCTTGGCCTTGATCCTGTAGAGCAGACTCAGGGGAAACCTCAGACCGTCCCCCACACTCGTGGTGATGCAGGTCTTCAGCCCCAGCTTGTCCCACAGGGCTGCAATCCTGGGCCAGAGCCTGTCCAGGGTGATGAGCACCTCGCTGCCGGAATCGGTAAAATGGTGGACCAGCTCCTTTTCCATGTACAGGGGGTTGGTCATGACCACTACGGCTCCGGCCTTGAGGGCCCCCCAGTAGCTGATGACCGTTTGGGGCAGATTGGGGAGCATGATGGCCACCCGGTCCCCTTTCCGAACTCCCAGACGGGTCAGGTTGGCGGCCACAAGCTCGGCCTGCTTTTTGAGCTGGGCATAGCTCAGCTTCAGGTTCTGAAAGACCACGGCCGGCCTGCGGGGGTGCTGCTCCGCAGCCCGGTCCAGAAAGTCGAAAAGGGGCAGGGATTCGTACTCCAGATGGAAGCTGACATTGGGATCGTAGTTGTCCAGCCACGGTCTGGCAATGTTCTCGTCGAGCATAGTCCTTTCCTTTCTCCGCCCTGCCGCACATGGTCCGGTCAGAGGCGGCCAGTTCGTCCTGAAAGCGATGCCCTGCCGACCAGCATCAGTTCCACCGGTCGAGGACCGCTACGGCTTCCATATGCCAAGTCTGCGGGAACATATCAAAAAGCATCAACGACGTCACCTCCCAGCCCTGCTGAAGAAAGGGTTTCAGGTCCCTGGCCGAGTTGACCACATCGCAGGAGACCCACACGATTCTGGACAGCCACCCGAGGTTGGCCAGCCCTGTGATGTGCCGGCCGCCTCCTGCTCTGGGCGGGTCGACGATCACGGCCTCCGGTCGCAGACGATCCAGCCGCCTGGACACGGGCTCTTTCTTCAGATCGGCCAGGGCGGCGTCCAGAGAGGTCAGTCCCATCTCCAGGGCATTGGCCTTTGCCGCAGCCACGGCTGAACCGTCTGAATCAAGGGCCAGGACGTGTTTCCCCCGGGCAGCCAGGGGCAGGGCGAAGTTGCCGCATCCGGCATAGAGATCGGCTACGGAGTGATACGGCTCGAGCAGGGAGGTTACGGTCCTGACGAGGTGCCTGTTCAAGGTCTGGTTGGCCTGGAAAAAGCTCCCGCCGGGAACTCTGAAGGGTCCGGGCAGGCCTGTCCCAGGCAGGGCCAGATCCGGGTCTGATCGGCCGGCCGCCACCTGCCCGTCAACCGGGCTGGCGGCAATGGTGTGCCGTCCGTCATCGAGGCCCCGGCTCAAGGTTTTCAGGGCCCGGGCCAGGGGAGGGGCCAGGAGGTAACAGTCCTCGAGGTGGATGTCTCGACTGCTCTGCAGCCCTTTGAAGTGCGGTCGTCCATCTCTGACATGGACCTGGCCCCTCCAGCGATACCTCCAGGCCTTGGGGCTCTTGACCGGCAGGCATGACGGCAGGCGGACCTCCCTGGGGAGGCCTCGGGCCAGCTCCCGCTCCAGCAGCTCTCTTTTGAGCTCGAGCTGGACCCTGTTGGGCAGGACGCCAAAGCGGCACCCGCCGCACTGCGGGGCATGGGGACAGGGATGGGGACGCCGGGAGGTCGAACCCTCAATGATCTGGACCGGGCTGGCCCGGAGGTAGTCCTTCTTTCGCTGGGTCACCCGGGCCCTGAAGACTTCTCCGGGGAAGACCCCCGGCTCCACGATGACCACCTGACCGGATGCGTGACGGGCCAGGGCCCTGCCCCGCCAGATGATCCTCTCAGCCCTCAGCGTCAGCTCGTCCATAGCCCGTGGCCGTCAGCTGGAAAAGACATATCCAGGCTGATTCCGCCTGATGAGCCAGACCAGGCCGTAGACCACCCCGGTATCCAGGGCGGCTATGGAGCATTTGACCACCCACTGGCCGATGATCAGAGGCATGACCTCCATCTGACCGCCGAAGGCGACGAGGATGAACAGAGCGGAGTCCATGAACTGGGAGAGGACCGTGGAGCCGTTGTTGCGCAGCCAGAGGTGCCGTCCCCTGGTCAGCCTCTTCCAGAAGTGGAAGGCCCAGATGTCAAAGGTCTGACTGACCAGGTAGGCGATCAGGGAGCCGGCAATGATCCGCGGGGTCAGGTTGAAGACCGATTCAAAGGCGGCCTGTCCGGACCAGAACGGGGCTGCTGGCCAGAGGACAGCCGCCTTGATCAGGACCAGAGCAAAGAGCATGGCCCCAAACCCGCTCAGGACGACCTTTTGAGCTCTGTCCTTCCCCCAGATCTCGCTGATGACATCGGTGCAGACAAAGGTCACGCAGTAGGCCAGCACTCCAGCCGGAACGGTCAGGGGACCCACGGCAATGATCTTCGAAGCCAGGACTGCGGCAATGACCAGGCTGCCGACAAAGATCGCCGCCAGCCCGAGCAGCAGGTTTTCGCCCCCCTTGAAGGCTTTGGTTTCAACGGTCATCCTGAAGATCTCCCTGAACTGCGGTGGTCAGAAACCCGCCCCGGACGTTGTAGACCGTGGTCACCCTGAGCCTGGTCGTCTGCAGGGCCGCCTGGAGGTCGGCGTGGATCCGCCGGGTGGCCTCTTCCTGGTAGATCCCCACGTTTCGGAAGCTGGTGACGTAGTATTTCAAAGACTTGAGCTCGATGCACAGCCCGCCCTGAGGGCAGTACTCGATGGTCAGATGGCCGACATCAGGGAGCCCGCTGAATGGACACACGGCCACGAACTCGCGGGTTTCGGTCCTGATGTACTGATCTTTGCCCTCAAAGGGAAACGTCTCCAGAAAATCGGGCCGGATGTGCGAGTGATCCTCAAAGGGGAAGATCTGCCCTTCAGCTCTGGCCATGGCCCCCCCGATGCTGATGTTTCTTTTCCTGCAGGGCTTTGAGCAGGATCGGCCAGGCAATGGTCGCGTCGCACATGACCTCGGCAAAGCGGCCTCCCCGCTCAGGCGGGATGAATTTGCCCCAGGAGATGCCCTCCTGGTAGGTGCACCCTGAAAGCCCGCCCCAGTGATCCGGCTCAGGACAGATCCTGACGCCGTACATGAACCGCTTCACGTCCCAGTTCAGCTCCGGGTGCCGCTGGACCGCCATTTCGACGAAAGGTCCCAGCTGCTGGGCCCAGTTCCGGGGCACGCCGCCCCCGATGGTGAAGATGCCCAGCTTCCTGGCTCCCACAGCCCGCCGGGTGTAGTCGAAGAGGTCCAGGAAAGGGTTGAACTGGAACGGCAGCCTGGAGGGTTCAAAGTCCTCGGCCATGACTCCGGAAACCTTCTTCAGGAGCATGGCCGCGACATCCAGGGCCAGCTCCGAATCGGTGAAGGCGGGAATGTAGACCGGGACCTGGTGCTCGAAGGCGCTCTTCAGGATGCCGCTGCCCTCATAGTTCCGGCTGAGATAGCTGCCGATGACCCGGCACAGATGGTGGGAGCTCAGGTGCTCCTCCTGGGAGATCTCCTCCATGACCGCCTCGACCACGTCTTCGGCCTGGAGGAAATTGACCTCCGGCTCCAGGGTGTCGTAGACGCGGTTCAGCCCCATCCGGCAGAGATGCGTGTCCCTCTGCTTTTCCGGCTCGTATTTGTAGTGCTTCAGGCCGATGGACTCGATGAACCCATGGGCCATGAGGGCCCCGGTGGAAATGACCGTATCCACCCAGCCCTCCTCAATCATGGTGCAGATGAGCTTGCCCATCTTGGCCACGGTCATGGCCCCGGAAAAGGTGGCCACCACATGGCACTCCGGATCGTCGACCATGGTTTCCAGGACATCCAGGGCCTCTCCCAGCCGCCTGCCGCCAAAAGCGGTCTTGGACATGGCCTGGAGCAGGTCCTCAAAGCTGGATATCCGGTCCAGGTCCAGGAGCTCCAGAGGGGTCAGCCCTTCTTTGACCGGATCGACCATCTGCTCGATCTTTCGAATGTAGCGCGATTCATCACTCATGGTCATCACCCCGTCCCTCGTCTGCCGGTCTTCGGGCCATGTCCCTGCAAAAGGAGAGAGGCCAGCAGGATGCGGTTGATGCACTTCACGGCCACAGATTCGGACACCACCCCGCAACCGGGCAGAGGCGTCACTTCGCAGCAATCCAGGCCCACCAGCCGAATGTCCCGGAGCAGCCTGGGCCAGAAGGCCTGGATCCAGGAAAACGACAGCCCCCCCGGCTCAGGCGTCCCGGTCCCCGGCATGATGGAGGGGTCCAGACCGTCAACGTCAAAGCTCACGTACAGGGGGCGATGGCCGACAAAGGCCCTGACGTGTTCGGCGGCCTCCCGGGGAGAGCCGAGGTCCCAGGCAAACAGGGTCAGCAGGCCATCTGTCCTGGAACCGGCCATGATGTCAGCTTCCTCCCGGCAGAGGCTGCGGATGCCGAGCTGGACCAGAGGCAGCCCCCTCTCCCTGACCCTGGCCATGACACTGGCATGGGAGTAAGGGCTGTCCTGATACTCCGGCCGCAGATCGGCGTGGGCGTCGACCTGCAGGACCACCAGGTCGGGATAGGCCTCCTGACAGCGGGTGATCGGGGCCAGGGCCACACTGTGCTCGCCGCCCAGGGTGAGGAGGATTGTGCTCCTGGGGTCGAATCTGGCCCGCAGCTCTCTGAGATGGGCCTCATGCACCGCCTGAGGTCCGGCTACAGGGAGGTCGGTCAGCCAGTGGGTGGTGAAGTGGGCGTGATCAGCCAGGTCCGCCTGGAGCTCATGATCCCAGGTCTCGATTTCTCTGCTGGCCTGAAGCAGGGCCTGGGGCCCGTTCCGGGTGCCCTTGGCAAAGCTGGCCGTGCCCTCATAGGGCACGGCCCAGACATCGACTCTCTGCCCGCTTTGCCCCTCCAACCCCATGTAGCTGTCGAACATATCTCCCCGTGCATCGATTCAGATCATGCCCTGCACATCTGAAGCGATCGCTGCTCATTCATGACCATTGCTTCAATGCTGAGCAGCCCAGAGCTTCTGGGTTGGGCTGCTCAGCATTTAAGGGATGAAGACTGCCGCGGAAATGGTCGTGGTCCACAAACCGGCAACGCCCCTGGTCACGCACGGGGCCGAGGCCGAATCAATGATCGCACCGCTCATGAGATAGATCTGGCGGCGCTCGTCATAGTCCTTTTCCGGGTCGAAATCGATGCCCAGGGTCGTGGCCAGCATGGTCGAGGCCAGGTCTTCTGCAAAGTCGCCGATTTCCTGCTCCTCAGCCCCAAAGGCGTGGTGCTCGGAAATGTAGCCGTAGCGGCTCTCCTCTGTGGGGAAGGCCATCCCTACGGCCGATCCCACGAGGCGCCCCTTTTCATTCGTGGCGTTTCTGGCCATGACGCAGTAGGTGATCTGCCCGGGCTGCAATTTGCTGATCCCTTCCTCCAGGGCGATGATCTTGCACTTTGGCGGGAAGATGCTGGAGACATAGACCAGATTCTGCTTTTCTATCCTCGCATCCCGCAAAGCCAGCTCAAAGGACTGCAGCTTGTTCTTGTGTCGGCCGATCCCTTTGGTGAAAAAGGCCTCTCGCGGTACAAACGTCATGGCTCTACCTCCTGCGTCGATTCTGCAGCCAGATCAATGGCACGTTCCCGAATCCTTCAGTTCGATCACCCCCGTTCGTCCCTCTGCCCGGGCCGGCCGTGAATCATCCCGGGGCATCCCGGAATCAGAGAGGAGTCTTGCTTCGGAGAAAAGGCTTTGGACATCCCAGCTCTTTGAGCAGGGTCTTCACTTCCAGGGTCTTTGAGGGCGATCCCTGAAAGGCGACGTGCACCCTGTACCAGACCCGTGCGTCACTGCGAACCGATTTGACCGTGGATGACAGTCCGGAAGCCTTGAGCCGCGTGCTCAAGGCCCTGGCCTGATCCCTGGATTTGAAGGCTGCCACCTGATACACGTAGCGGAAAACAGCCTCCTTGGATACCGATGCTGAACTTCTGGCCTGTTGCTCATCCGCCTCCCCGGCGGTCCCCTGACGGGATGACCTCGATGCTTGCCCGGACGGGCGTCCTGAAGACGGGTCATCCTGCAGAGATTCAAAAAAGCCCAGCTCTTCGGGCTTGAGGACTTGATTCTCCTTGCCCGCCCGGTCCCCGGCCGGAGCTCGTTCGGACTGCCCGGGCAGGAGTCTGGCCACCTGGGGGATGACCGATTCCGGATGATATCCCCGGCCCACGAGCACGCCGAGGATAAAGGCCCACACCAGGGCGACCAGGGTGAGCAGCCCGCAGCTGATCAGCCCGGACCAGCTCAGAGAGAAATGAATCTTCTTTCCGGTCTTCTTTTGGGCTGGACGTCTCTTCTTTTTTGTCGCCATACCGGCTTCACATGGCCTGGGGGGCTGTGACCCCCAAAAGTCCCAGTCCGTTCCTCAACACTCTGGCCACGCCCTGGACCAGGTGCAGCCTGGCCTGAACCGTCAGCTCATCGCCGCCGTTCAAAATCTGGTGTCGGTTGTAGTAACGGTGCAGCAGGCCCGCCAAGTCCTGGAGGTAGGTCGACACATGGTGCGGGCTCAGGGTCCTGGCAGCGCCCTCAACCGCCTCTGGGAAACGGTCCAGCTTCCTCAGGATGTCAAGGTCCTCCACTGTCTGGAGCCGGCTGAGCATTTCAGGCGTGGCCTCGGCCCAGGATTGGCCGCGCTCCCGGGCCTTGCGCAGGACCGAACAGATCCGAGCGTGAGCATATTGCACGTAATAGACGGGGTTGTCCATACTCTGGGCCTTGAGCAGTTCCAGATCGAAGTCCAGAGGGCTGTCGCTCTTGCGGCTCAAGAAGATGAACCGGGCCGCATCCACCCCGACCTCGTTGCAGACGTCAGCCAGGGTCTCGAAGGTGCCCGCCCTGGTGGACATGGCCACGTGGACCCCGTCCCGGAGGAGGTTGACCAGCTGAATGAGCACGACCTGAAAGTCGTCCGGGTTCCGGTTCAAGGCGCTGATGGCGGCCTTCATCCTGGGGACATAGCCGTGATGATCAGCCCCCCAGACATCGATGAGCCGGTCAAAGCCCCTGGAGAACTTGTCGGCATGGTAGGCGATGTCTGAGGCAAAGTACGTCAGCTCGCCGTCCGACTTGCGCATGACCCGGTCCTTGTCATCCCCGTAGGCCGTCGTCCTGAACCACAGGGCCCCGTCCTGCTCGTAGGCCAGACCGCTCTCCAGAAGGGATGCCAGTGTAGCCTCCACCTGCCCCGAGGTGAAGAGGCTCTGCTCGGAAAACCAGACTTCGTGGTCCACCTGGAACTGATCCAGATCCTGCTTGATGCCCTCCAGGATGACCCTCTGCCCGGTCTGCAGGCAGAGGTCCACAACCTCTTCTTCATCTCTGGTCAAGAGGGCCGTTCCCAGCTCCTGGTAGAGGTCGGCAGCGATCTCCTGGATATAGGTCCCCTGATAGCAATCCCCGGGGAGCTCCACCTGCCGGCCGCAGATCTGCTGGTACCTGATCCAGATGGACCGGCCCAGGATCTGCATCTGGTTCCCGGCATCATTGAGGTAGTATTCGGTGGCGACGTCAAAGCCGGCAAAGCGCATGATCCTGGCCAGGCTGTCGCCCACGGCCGCCCCCCGTCCATGCCCGATGTGCAGTGGCCCGGTGGGATTGGCCGAGACATACTCGATGAGCACCTTTTTCGGAGCCGGCCGGGTCAAGGCCCCGAAGCGCTCACCCCGGTTCTGGATCTCGCAGAGACCCTGCTGCCAGAACGCAGGGCTGAAGGTGAAGTTCAAAAAACCAGGGCCGGCGACCTCCACGCTCTCCAGGGCCGCCGTCCCCTGGAGCAGTTCCAGCTTCAGCCCTTCAGCGACGGCTCGGGGATTCTTCCCGGCCTCCTTGGCCAGCAGCATGGCCACATTGGTGGCCATGTCCCCGAACTTGCCCTCCCTGGGAGGTTCGATGCTCACCTTGTCCGGCCAGGTCAGTCCAAGGGCTGCCACAGCCCTGTGCAGTTCCGACTCCAGAGTGTTCCGTGCTCTCATCGTGACCTGTCCGTTCAGCTTCGCAGCCGTTTGATGGCTTCCAGGGAATCGGCTGTTTCTGCCCGCCATTCCCCCCCGGCATCACTGAGGATATGCTTGACCAGCTTGGTCAGGACCCCTTTGGGCCCGAACTCCACCCAGGCCCGAACGCCGTGCTCGAACTGATCCTCCACGAGCTGGGTCCAGTGCACTGGGGAGCGCATCTGGAGCTTCATCGTCTCCAGAATCCGCTCCGCCCGATGTTCAGGTTTGGCGGTCACGTTGAGATGCACGGGCACAGCGGCATCTTTCCAGGCATAGCGATCCATGACCCTGGCCAGCTCCCTGGCCGCCTCGTCCATGAGCCCGGAATGAAAGGCCCCGCTGACCGGCAGCCTGATGGCCCGCCCTCTCCTCTCTTTGCACAGTGTCAGGGCGCAATCCAGGGCGTCCTCGGTTCCGCTGATGACCAGCTGACCAGGGGAGTTGAAGTTGGCGATGCACAGCTCCTGCTCGCTCTCTTCGCAGGCCTGGCTGACGATGTCCTCGACCTCGTGCTGAGCCAGCTTCAAAACGGCCGCCATTTGTCCTGCCTGGTCCTGACCGGCCTCGAACATGAGCCTGCCCCGCAGGCTGATCAGCTCGACGGCCTCCTGGATGTCCAGGACCCTGGCCGCTGCCAGGGCTGTGTACTCCCCGACGCTGTGGCCGGCAAAAAAGCTGGGAGCCATCCAGGTCGACGCGCAGGTCCACAGGGTGTACCCGGTCACCAGCAGCGCCGGCTGGAGCGACCTGGTCTCGGCCATGGCCCGATCGTCCCCATCCCAGTAAATGCCCCGCAGTGGGGATCCGGAAATGGCTTCAGCCCTTTTCCACAGTTCCATGGCTTCGGGGAACTGCTCGGCCACGTCTCGGCCCATGCCCTTTTCCTGAGACCCCTGGCCGGGGAAAAGGACCGCTGTTCTGTCCTCTGAGTCTCGAATCATCGCTTATCTCCTGAAAAGCCCTGTTCGTTTCCCGGGTCCTGGACCTGGGAACGAGAAAGGCCTATGCTCTACCCAAGGCAGCCGGGTGAAAGGTCACCCATGCACCATCGCTTCAACCACACAGACGCTCATGCCCTCCCGACCCGACTCCCGGAACCAGCCCACAGCCGAGGGCGTGTCGGCCATTCTGGCCAGATGCAGGCTCAGTGTCAGCCGGGCCCAGGCCAGTCAATTGGCGGCCTATCTCCAGATGCTCATGCACTGGAACTCCCGGATGAATCTGGTCGGTCCCAGGGACTGGAGAACGGTCTGCGCGTCCCTGGTCGTCGATTCCATTCATCTGGCGGCCGTCATCCCGGAGCTGGACCTCCCCGGGGCTCCCTCGACCCTGGACATTGGAGCAGGAGCCGGCTTGCCTGGCATTCCCCTGCGCATCTGCTGGTCCAGGGGCAGGTACATCATGCTCGAGCCACGACAGAAAAGGGCTGTTTTTCTGCACACCCTCCTGACCCGGCTCGAGCTGCCCGGGACGGAAGTCCGCCGTCAGAGCGCCGAAGCCTTCGGGCTCTCTGGTGTCCAGGCCGATCTCATCCTCAGTCGCGGTGTCAGGCCATGGCCGGAATTCCTGGACATGACCCGTCCGCTGCTCAAGGAGGGCGGCCTGGTCATCGTGTTCTCCAACCAGCCATGGAGCCAGGACCTGGCCGTCCCTGCAGGCTGGGGCTCGCCAACGGAAATGGCCTACGCCACAGCCGAAGGCCGGACCCGCTATTTCTGGCTGTTCTCACCAAACATGTCGCCGAGCTGAGAGTTCTTGAAAATGATCCTGGTCGCTGCCTCATCCGCAGTCTCGCCCAGCTCGATGCAGCGTTCCAGAAAATCAAGGATCTCGTAGCGCCTCTCCTCAGCGGAATAGTCAAAGTCCTCGGCCAGGCGGCCGGAGGTCATGTATTCCTTGAGCTCCCGGATGTACTTCTCGTCAAGCATCATCTCTCTCACCTGCCTTGACACCCCTGGCCGGGCTCGCCTATAACGTGGATCAGTCAAGCCGGGGTGGCGGAATTGGTAGACGCACGGGACTCAAAATCCCGCGCTCCTTGGAGCGTAAGGGTTCGACTCCCTTCCCCGGCACCACCTGAAGAGCAAAAGGTTCCCGATTCAGCCGGGAACCTTTTTTTTGCCGCACCGCGGATCATTTTTGTGCAAACGTTAAGGTTATCGTTTCCAGACAAGAAAGGTCAAGTCTGTTTGTCCTGACCTGCCGTCCGGCACAGCCTAGAACAGCTCATGAATCCAGGCGGCCCCAAGAACCTGGGCGGACACTGCCAGCCAGACACACAGTCCGCCACCGATCATGGCCGCCTTCATCCGCATGGGGTGATCGCTCCTGAGGACCAGGGACCAGAGGATGGTCGCCAGGGGGGTCATGATCACAAAAACAGCCGCAGCCCAGACAAAGTCCTGCCGGACAAGGCCTGGCCAAACAGGGTGTCCCTGCCAGACCATCCAGGCTGCAAAAGGGACCTGCAGCAGGAAGGCCAGGGCCCATCTGGCCCCCAGCGGAGCCACGTAGCGATAGTAATCACGGCCAAAATCATCTCTGACCCTGCGCCTCAGGAGGTAGATCAGAGCAAAGGCCCCGCCGCACCCGGGACCCAGCACAAGGAGCTGTCCCACGATGGGTCCGAAGGCCTGTCCTCTGGGCGGCCACACCGGGCTCCACCAGAAGGGGCCCGGCCCGGTCGTCTCCTGCGGCAATCCCCAGAAGAGCTGGCCGGCCAGGTTGACCACCACCGGGACCATCAGGGCCAGGGCTGCAGTGCCCATCAGGCCAAGCAGGAGATGAGCCGGATGTCGAAGCTTCAAGGGCCTCCAGAGAACGAGCGACAGGCCGTGGAGCACAAAACCCAGGACCAGCAACCCTCCAGGCCAGGCCAGCACCAGAGGGTCAACGGCCAGCAGGCTTTCAAGGTCCGTCCCGAAGCGGGAGGAGGCCATCCAGAGGCTGGCCCCGCCCAGGAAGACCCCGGTAGCCAGGGACCACAGCGACATCCTGGTCATCTGCTGCCCGAACTTGTCCAGGAAAACCTTGTGTGAGCTCCTGGCCGCCAGCTGACTGCACAGGGCGATGAAGCCGGCCCCGTATCCGGCTGCGAAAAAACAGAGCATCCCCCCGAAAAGGGCGCTGCCCAGCAACTGATCAATATGCAAAGACATCGTTCCTCACTCTCATACGGCCTTGTCTGTCCTCTGGAACACGCCTGCCCCCCCGAAGGTCCCAGGCCCTTCAGGCCGGCAGGCACTGCAAAGCGGCTCTGGCACCCGCCTGCGGTCAACAGGCCACCTCTTCCTGCAACAAAATCTGCTTCAAGGCAAGCCCAGGGCCCGGGAGTTGCAAATTGTCCCTTCCTGGACTACGGTCCAGGCCAAAGATCGTGACCACAGATCCGACCTCCATGGAGCAGCCTGCGTATGTTTCGAAACCTGCTTTTCCTTCTGGTCATCCTGGTTGTCAGCGGATGCACGGGCACTCCCGACCGTTCCGCTGAGCTGCATTCCCAGTTCCTGAACCTTGAGTCCCGGGTCAACGCTCTGCGCCACGCCCTGGAACAGGAAGAGCAGGCCAGGGCAGAGCAGTTTGCCCTCCTTTCCCAGGAACTCGATGCCTTGAAGGACAAGATCCCCCCAGCGCCCTCTGCGGCCCAGCCCGAGCCGGACCAAGAGCAGGAGCAGGCCGAGCCGGCCAAGGCTCAGGCCACAGCGCCTGTTCCAGAGGACGAACCGCGGGACACGGCCGTGCGATCACCACAGCCTTCCCCAGAGGCCAGGTATCGAAAGGCCTTGAACACCCTGCTCTCCGGATCGGCAGCCCAGGCCCAGGCGCAGTTTCAATCCTTTCTGGAGGACCATCCGCAGAGCGACCTGGCCCCGAACGCCACCTACTGGCTGGGGGAGGCCTACTATGTCCAGAAACGCTTTGCCCAATCGATCATCTTCTTCAAGGACGTCAGCAACACCTTCCCCGATGACCCCAAGGCTGCAGATGCCTTGCTGAAGATGGGCTATGCCTATGCCAATCTCGGACAGACCGACAACGCCACATTCTATCTCCAGCGTCTTGTGGAGAACTACCCGGACTCCCACTCCGCCCGCCTGGCCCGGGAGCGGCTGCAGACGCTGCCCTGAGATCCTCAAGGCACCATGGCCTTTCTGGCCGGGCGGGGGACTGCCCCCGGCTCAGTCAGGGTCTCGGCGCCGAGGTGCAGGTCCTGCCCACTGTCTGAGCAATGACCACTGAAGAGCATCACGCTGAATTCAGAGCCTGTCTGGCACTTGGCCATGTCAAGGGTCTCGGTCCCAGGGGATGCAAGAGACTCCTCGATCACTACGGTTCTGCCCGGACAGCCATGGAGCAGGCTGCCAGCTGGCCCGAGCTTGGTCTGAGCACTCCGGCCGTGACCCGGTCCCTGCTTCAGGGGCAGTGGCGGCCGGCAGCCCGAAATGAGCTCGACCTGGCGCACAGGCACAACTTCAGGACCATTCTGTACTCCGCCCCGGACTACCCCGAGCTGTTGCGCCACATCCCTGACCCGCCCCTCTACCTCTATGCTCTGGGTGATGTCGAGCTGATCCATCGGCCGTGTCTGGCCATTGTCGGGTCCCGCTCCAGCTCCCGGTATGGGATGGAGGCCTGCCGGGACATCGCCTTTGATCTCTCCCAGGCCGGGTTGACCGTTGTTTCCGGTTTTGCTCTGGGCATTGACACCGTGGCCCACACCCAGGCCATGCAGGGCCAGGGCAAATCCATAGCCGTGCTGGGGACCGGACTTGACCTCGTGTACCCGGCCAGCAATGCCGAGTTGCGGAAGCGGATGAGTGGCTCAGGACTCCTGCTGACCGAGTTTGGCCCGGGAACCAGGCCGGAAGCCTACAATTTCCCGCGGCGAAACCGCATCATCAGCGGATTGAGCCTGGGGGTCCTGGTGGTTGAGGCCGCCCGGAAAAGCGGCAGTCTGATCACGGCCCGTCTGGCCCTTGAACAGAACAGGGAGGTCTTTGCCCTGCCCGGTCCGGTGAACCTGCCCTCGTATTCCGGCTGTCACGCCCTGATCAGACAGGGCGGGGCCCTGGTCCAGTCGGCAGTCGAGATCCTGGAGGAGCTCGCCCCCATTCTCTCCAGTCGACGGCCATCCTTCAACATCCAGCCCACTGCCGGCAGCGCCCGGCCCCCTGGCGGCGTTGCCCTGCCGGAGTCCCTTCTGGACCCCCTGAATGAGGACGAACGCAGGGTGGTGGGCCTCCTGGCCCGGGAAGAACGGACCCACATCGACGCCCTGACCCTGGCTCTGGGCTGGGAAAGCTCGCAGGTCAGTTCCGTCCTGCTCATGCTCGAACTGCACGGAGTTGTCAAACAGCTGGGCGGCATGTACTATTGTCTCTCGTCAAAGGCGCATCGAGGCTGACCCTTTCCGCCTCGGGAGACCTCAGCACCGGAGAGGCCATGCAGAGAATCCCCGTCACTGAAGCCCAAGCGGGCATGATCCTGGCCAAACCGGTCCAGAGGGACAATGGAATGACCATTCTGGGCAAAGGGACAGAGCTCTCCCAGTCGGTCATCGACCGGCTGACCCGGATGGACATCGCTCACGTCGTGGTCCAGGGCCATCCCCTGGCCCAGGACGGCGGCCAGGGTTCCGGCTCCTACGAGCACATGCTGTCCCGTCTGGATCATCTCTTCAGGGGGCATGAGGATGACGAGTGGATGCAGGAGGTCAAGGCCTTCCTGTCCGGTTTTTTCCGCCTCAAGACCAATCTGGAGCATCAGTCCGAGCCTGGTCCAGAGGAGGACGACTCATGACCAGGGACCTGCAGACCGAGCGCAAGGGGCAGATCCTGTCTGTCAGGGACCTCCCGACCCTTCCCAGAGTCTTGAATCAGGTCACCAGGATGGTCGAGGACGAGACCTCCTCCCCCGAGGACATCGCCAGAGTCATCTCCAGGGATCAGGTCCTGTCCGCCAAGGTCCTGAAGATGGTCAACTCCCCGATTTACGGCTTTCCCAGGCGCATCAACACGGTCCAGCACGCCCTGGTCCTTCTGGGGCTGAACGTCATCAAGGGGCTGATCATCTCCACCTCGGTCTTTGAAGTCATGACCAAGAGCATGGAAGGGCTGTGGGAGCACAGCATGGGCTGCGCCCTGGCCTGCTCCAATATTGCC
The DNA here is from genome assembly GCA_964573115.1 of uncultured Desulfohalobiaceae bacterium. GTDB lineage: Bacteria > Desulfobacterota > Desulfovibrionia > Desulfovibrionales > Desulfothermaceae > CAYOID01. Next base: position 37,437 of record CAZNIP010000011.1, read on the forward strand.
AGGGCCGCCGGCTTCAAGGACCCTGAAGAGTACTCGGTGGCCGGCCTGCTGCACGACATCGGCAAGGTGGTCGTCTCAGTCCAGCTGCCGCAGGTCAAGGCCTCCATCCTGAGCAGGGTCGAGGCGGAAGATGCGGCTTACATCCAGGCTGAAAAAGAAGAGCTCGGTTTCGGGCACGACAGGGTCAACGGCTGGCTGGCCGACCACTGGAACCTGCCCCTGAACATCAGGGAGGGCATGGCCTACCATCATCGCCCGGTCTCGGCCAGATTCTACAAGGAAACAGCGCATATCGTCCATATTGGCGATTTCCTGACCAAGGTCATGGAAATCGGCAGCAGCGGCGACGACCGGATCCCCAGGCTGGACAAGGGGTCCCTGGAGGCCCTGGGCCTGAAGCTGACCAGCCTCGAACAGGTCATCGACGCCGTGCATGAAGACGTCATCGATGCCCTGAGCGTCACTCCGAGTCTGGAGGAGTGACCCCGTCATGTTGGCCAACCGGGAGCAAAACTTCACCCTCATATCCCAGGACCGGGAGCTCAGTTCGCTGCTGAACGGCCTCTGGCCTGAAGGCGTGCAGTGGACCTGGTACTCGAGAGGCAGGGGGGCCATCGAAAAGATCTTCAACGTCCCGCCGGACCTTCTCCTCGTGGACCTGGCCATCCCTGACATGGACGGCATGGAGCTGGTCAAGCTGGTCAAGAACGAAAACGTCTATCGCCAGGTGCCGGTCGTGGTCTGTTTGGAGGAGACCATTCCCGACTCCCTGACTGATCCGGTGGACGTTGAGGTCGATGACTTCCTGATCAGACCGGTGAAGGTCGATGAGGTCCGGACCCGCCTGGCCCTGACCTGGTATCGCTCCACCAGGGCCCTGGACGCCAACCCCCTGACCAGGCTCCCTGGAAACACCTCGATCATCCAGAAAATCCAGGACCTGATCGACACCAGACAGGACTTTGCCCTGGGCTACCTCGACCTGGACCATTTCAAGGCCTTCAACGACGCCTATGGTTTTTCCAGGGGGGACGAAGTGCTCATGATGGCCTCCAGGGTCATCGTCAACTCCATCCGCGGAGTGATCGGCACCGACGGCTTTGTGGGACACATCGGCGGCGACGACTTCGTGTTCATCGTGCCCGGAGAGCTCGTCGAGCTGGTCTGTCAGTCCATCATCGCCAATTTCAACAGCATCGTCCCCCATTTCTACGACCCCGAGGACCGCAGGCAGGGTTTTATCAGCTCCAGAGACCGCCAGGGCACCCCCTGCAGCTTTCCCCTGATGACCCTGTCCATCGCCGTGGTCTTCAACAGGCAGGGACAGCTGACCCATTTCGGGCAGGCCTCACAGATCGCCATGGGCCTGAAGAAAAAGGCCAAAGAGGACCCCAGCAGCTCCTATGTTCTCGACCGACGCCGATCTCCCTGACAAGGCCTCGGCATTCCTGGACTACCTCCAGGGACAGCGCGGGCTTTCTCCGGCCACGGTTGAGGCCTATGCCGGCGACCTCTTGCGCTTTGAAGCCTTTCTGCAGTCAAAGAACGAGAGCCTGGATCACCCTGAGGCTCTGGCCAAAAGTCACGTTCTGGCCTTTTGTGCAGAGATGCACAGGTCCGGGTTGAGCAAAACCTCCGTGGCCCGCCACCTTTCCGCCCTGCGCAGCTTTTTCCGTTATTGCCTGAAGAAGAAGGCCGTGGCCAAGAGCCCCATGGAATCCATTGCCAACCCCAGGCAGGACCGCCCCCACCCCAAGCGACTGAACGTCGACCAGGTCCTGGCGCTGCTCGATTCGGTCAGGGACAGGGACCCCAAGGCCATTCGGGACCTGGCCCTGGCTGAGCTCCTGTATGGATCCGGGCTGCGGATCAGCGAAGCCCTTGGGCTGGATGTGGACCAGGTCCAGATTGGCGATGGCCTGGTCAGGGTCCTGGGCAAAGGGGGCAAGGAACGGGTTGTCCCCTTGACCGAGGCCGGCAGCCGGCTGCTGTGTCTGGCCCTCGACAACCGGCAGGCCTTTGCTCCCGCCCCCCAGGAAAAGGCCTTCTTCCTGGGGATCAAAGGCAGGCGCCTTCAGCGTCGTCAGGCCAACCGGATCATGGCCGGCCTCTCCGCCCTGGCCGGCCTCCCTCAGTCAGTCAGCCCCCACACTCTGCGCCACAGCTTTGCCACGCACCTCCTGGAAGCCGGCGCCGATCTGCGCTCGGTCCAGGAGCTCCTGGGGCACTCCCGTCTGTCCACCACGCAGCGCTACACCCATCTGACCATGACCAGGATCATGGACATCTACGACCAGGCCCACCCCTTGGCCCGCAGGAAAATGGACTGAACAGCCCCTTTCGGCCCAATTTCATTGCTTTTCGGAAGAACATCAGGTAGGGTTGCCAGAACGATAGACAGAGGAATCAAGCCTGCAGTTTCAGGCGTAACTCCGCAATCCCTTCCCGGCTTGACTGACGGCAGTGTCTCTGAAGAACAATGGGCTTCTCATGGCAGGATGCATTCACACAGGTCCCCGGGCTGACCTGGAAGAACGACTCTGAAATATGCCACCCCTCTTCCATCAGCACCCTGGAGAACCTGAAAACCTTTCTTGACTACATTCACGTCAAATTTTGTCTGCTCCAGCCATATTTTGATCACTCCGACTACCCCTTGGTCAGACCTGCAGAGCTGTTGCCCTCTTTTGAACCCAGCCTCTACGAGTACGTCAACCTGCCCGGATTCAGCCTGGTCGCCTTTGACCGCCCCCTGGAGCCTTTCCAGGAGATCTTCCAGTTTGACCTGCTGCACTGTGTCGAGGACGCCGTCAGGGTGTCCCGGGGACCGGCCTCGCCTTTTGAACCCGCGATCATCCAGCACAACCACTCCATCTTTCTGAGCAGGCTGGCCAAGCAGCTCCAGGAGGATTTCAGGGCTCAGTACCATCAACAGCGGATCACTGACCTGGTCGCCTACCCCGGTATCCTGAAGTACCTGCTGAACATGGACAGGGGGCACGTCCTGGCCAAGAACAGCTTTGGGGACTTCTTCCTCTCCGGCATCTATGCCTCCTTCCCATCGGACCTCGATTCTGAGCTCAAACGCTACGGCTTGCGCATCGGCAAGTTCAAACCCGGCGACAACGACCTCTATGAGCTGAACAGGACCTTTGTCTACCAGTTCCTCATGGAGCTCTACGGTTTCCCCATCGTTTCCGAACGCCGGACCTCTGCGGCCCTGTTTGCCCGGCGGCTGGTCAAAATGGGCGAAGACTTTCTGATCCGGGTCCTGGGGCAGTCGGACCGAACCCTGACCACCTACACCTCCCCCCAGGAGGGGGAGCGCTATCCCCTCGTGGAAAAAACAGCCCTGGTCGCTGTCAACAAGAGCCAGAAGGAACAGCTCTTGCATCTCAAAGACCGCGGTTTCCTCCTGGGCCAGAAGTTGCCGGCGGTCATCGTCCGTGTCCGGTATCGACAGCACAAGTACGACCCCAACAACGTCCGTACCGACAGGGCACTGTCGGTCTTCAGCCAGGAGATCATCCACCCCCTGACCGGAGAGGTCCTCAAGTCGGTGAACATCGTCAAGGACACCAGTTTGATGACCCTGAGCCTGAACGATATCGTCAAAGGCGAGTATTACGGGCGAATCAAGTACAAGCGCAACGAGATCGTCGAAAACACCGACACCCACGAGAAACGGCTCAAGTTTCTCTCTGCCTGGCTGAAAAAGCACCAGCGGAGAATCATCAGCTATTCGGACGAATTTTACAACAATGTGGTCAAGGTTCTGGACAACTACCTCCTCCACGCCGATCATTTCGACGATTTTCAGTCCCTTCAGGGGCTCTACCAGGAGGTCTGGGAGCAATACAGCTTCATTCAGCAGGCCCGGAAGGTCAAACAGCTTGAAGACTTGAAAGACCGCCGGTACAAAGGCCACAAAATCAACCTCCTCGAAGCCCTGAACCTGGCTGTCTCCATCATGCAGGATCTGAAATTCGAACTCGTTCACTACTTTGACGCCCTGGCTCGGCAGACGGCCAGCCTGTGCGACGTCATCCTCAACGATCGATATCTGGTCTCCACCTACATCGAACCGCCCAGGGACGCATTGACAGACTACGGCCTCCAGGTCAGAAAACGCTATGGCCAGCTCGTCAAGCTGGTCGATGACTTCAACGCCATCCGCAAGTCCAGAATCAGCTCTCCTGAAGAGCACAACGCAACGGCTGCGGTCAATCCGTAGCTTTTGAATCCAGCAAGGAAGGTGTCCATGTATTGCAAGAGCTGCAAATACACGAGCTTCGATCATCTCCAGGCCTGTCCCAGATGCGGTCAGGATTGGTCTGAAGTTCAAAAGGCCCTCAATCTCGACTGGCTCGTCGAACCCGCTTCCCAGTCAAAAGGTCAGGACGGCCCCTATCTCAACCCTGAAGAGTTCGATTTTCAGGACCAGCAGGACACAGCGGTCGCCGATGAAACCGAACAGGACCACAGCGAGCTCGAATTCGCCTCCCTGGATGAGGACGGCCAGCTGCAGTCGGACGGCTCCGGGCTCATTGATTTTGACCTTGAGGAGGAGAGCGACGGTTCGACCCGGGCAGACGAGGACGACGAGATCATCATCTCAGAGCCAGAGATCGATTTGGAGGCTGAAACGAGCCTGCTCGACTTTTCTGAAGACGACGAGCATGAAGACAGCACCGACAGGGGATCAGCCGAAGAGGAAATCTCTTTTCCCGAGCTTGACGAGCTGTTTTCAACCCGGCAACAGTCCATGGGAAAGGGCCGGGAAGACCATGCTCAGGTCGAGGCCGGGACACAGACCGACGACGATCTGGATGTGCTCATGGACCTGGATCTGGATGCTGATGAAGAACCGGATTTTTCCGGGGATGAGGATGACGATCAGGGCGATGCGGACCAGCCCGCTTCGGAGCGCCCCCAGAGGCTGTCCTCTGACCTGGACGAGGAATCGGACCTCTCAACCCTGTTTGACGACATTGAGATCGAAATAGACTCTGACGACGACCAGGGTCACAAAGACAGCTGACTCATGGGGAGAGAGTGTGTCGCACCAGCACCCTCTGGCAGAACGCCTCCGGCCAGCCGCACTCGAGACCTTTATCGGGCAGGAGCACCTGAAACAGAAAATTGACTCCCTGCTCAAGAACCAGCGTCCGCAGAGCCTTTTGCTCTTTGGTCCGCCAGGGTGCGGCAAATCGACCCTGGCCCTGATCATCGCCCAACGGTTCGGGCTGCCCTTTGTCAGGATCAGTGCCCCGGACACCAATCTGTCCACCCTTCGCAAGCAGCTCTCCAGCATCGACCTCTTGATCCTGGATGAAATCCACAGATTCTCAAAAACCCAGCAGGACTTCTTTCTTCCCCTCCTGGAAACCGGAGAGCTGACCCTCGTAGCGACCACGACCGAGAACCCGTCCTTCAGCGTGACCAAGCAGCTCCTTTCCAGGCTGCATGTCTTGAGGCTCCGCCCCCTGGCCGCTGCGGAGCTGAAGAGGCTGGGGCTCAAAGGTCAGGAGGCCCTGGAGCTGAACCTCTCCCCTGAGGGACTGGAGCTCGTGGCCAGGGTCAGCCATGGTGACGCCCGGACCCTGTTCAACCTCCTGGAGTACATCGCCGACCTCCCAGAGCACGACCGGGACCCGGAAAGGCTCCGCACCGCCCTGCCGGAGATCCTGCAGCGGAGTGACAGAGACGGGGACGCCCACTACGAGCTGGCCTCGGCCCTGATCAAGTCCATCCGGGGGAGCGACCCTGATGCCGCCCTGTACTATCTGGCGGCCATGCTCGAAGGTGGCGAGGATCCGAGATTCATCTGCCGCAGGCTGATCCTTTCTGCCTCAGAAGACATCGGGCTGGCCGACCCACAGGCCCTGAACCTTGCCGTGTCCTGCTTCCAGGCCGTCGAGCTCATCGGCGTCCCGGAGGGCTTCATCCCCCTGGCGGAAACCGTGACCTACCTGGCCCTGGCCCCCAAGAGCAACTCCACCTATGCCGGCTACCTGGCCGCCCTGAAGGAGATCCGCAAGAACGGGGTCCAGCCCGTACCGCTGCACCTGCGCAATCCGTCCAGCTCCCTGCACAAGGAGTGGGGGTATGGCCACGGGTACCTCTATCCCCATGCCTACCCCGGCGGCTGGGTCAGGCAGGACTATCTCCCTCCTGGTCTGAGCAATTCCACCTTTTACCAGGCCAGGGACCAGGGCCAGGAGCAGCGTCTGAACCTGTGGCTGAAAAAAGTCAAGTCTGCCCAGAAAAAGACCTGAGTGTCCCTGCCCGGCCAGCCCCCCTTGAGGACACAGGCATCGCGCACGCGCCAGGCCGCCCTGGATGAGCTCTGTCATGGCCCGGCATCCCACCTCTCCGGACGCGCCACCTCCTGGTCCGGCTCCGGAATGACGATCCTGTTCAGGACCGTGCCGACAGTGCATTCCGGCTCAAGGCTAAAAAAAACCCTTCTTGACCCCTTTGCCTATCCTGTTCGAGGCCTTAGCCTTCGACGAATGGGCGCGGGGTCAAGAAGGGCTTTCAATCCTCAGCCCAGCCAGGGGCTGAGCTGAGACATCTCGTGTCGCGTCCAAGAATAAATCTGAAGATTATGAAGTCCCAGAGACGCGACACTCTGGTCGGCCTGCAGGCCGACCACGCCGCCAATGGCGGCGAAAGCGAGCTGAAAACCGCGATTTTCAGCGAAGCGATCTTTCGCGAAATGAATTCTTATTCATTTCGCGGACACCACATCAGAGTTCCAGCCAGGAATCCGAGTACAGGGAACGGCCCATGAGGACCTTGGTGGTTTTGACGAAATCACCCAGTTCCTTGGACAGAGAGCTCACGTCCGGCTCATTGCCGTCCATGGTGGCCAGGATGACGTCCACGATGTCCTGGCGCTGGCCCTTGGCGATGGCTGTCTGGATGTCATCCCGGGGGTCGGTGATGATCGAAGCCATCCCCACCTTTTCCAGCATGACCGAGTAGGTCTGGTTCAGGATGCCGCGCAGATGTTCGGGAGCGCCGTTGGAGACGTTGGACAGACCGCAGGTGGACTTGGCCCCCGGGGCCATGTCCGGGAGCATCTCGTAGAACCTGATCAGGCTCATGGCGTGCTCCTGCTGAACATTGACCGGGGTGACGATCCCGTCCACCCAGATCTTCTCATTGGGGAGTCCAGCCTCATTGGCCACAGTCAGGAGCTCCACGCAGAGCATGGCCCGTTCGTTTTCATCCCGGGGCAGTCCGTCCGGTCCCCACATCAGGGCCACAAAGTCGGCATTGTACTCAGCGGCGATGGGGATCATCCGCTCGTAGCGCTCCGGGCGGCACATGATGGAGTTGATGATCGGAGGCTGCTTGCAGACCTTGAGCCCGGCCTCAATGGCGTCAATATTCGACGTGTCCAGGAGCAGAGGCAAATCGACGACGTCCTGGACGGTCTCGACCACCCAGGGCATGAGTTCGACCCCGTCCTTCTTGGCCGGGCCGAGGTTGATGTCGATGTAGTCCATGCCTTTTTCCTGCTGGAACAGCGCTTCCTCCTGAATGGGCTTGGGATCGCGCTCTTTAAAGGCCTTCTTGATCTTGGTCATCATGACGTTCAGACTTTCCCCGAAACAGAGCATTGTCATACGCGTTACCTCGTCCTGTTGAAGCTTGGGTGCTTACTGCCGGGCAGCTCCATCAGCCGTGCACCCGAAAACATGCAGTTTTCAGCTCTCCGGCAGATCCTCTGCCTCTTCATGTCCGGACTGGCCTGGCCAGAAAGGGGGCCGTCCAGTGTTTCACTCATGGCGGCTACTGCTTGCCTTTGAGAAAAGCCGGGATGTGAGCGGCTTCCCTGGGTCCGACCGTGATCTTCCAGTCCGGGAGCTCTTCTTCGATCTCGCCCACAATGGCAGCTGCGTAACCGGGGATGATGAGCTCCTTGTTCTTGACCTTGTCAGTGATGCCGCATTTCTTGACGAACATGCCCACATCGTCTCCGGCGAACTTGCCGGCGGCCCAGGCCGTGAGCACGGACAGGCCTTCAGAATCCTTGATCAGCAGCCAGCTGGGGACCTTGCTGCCCTCGATTTCTCCGGCCACGATGAAGTAGGTCAGGGCAAAGTTCGTGGTCACCAGGACCGGCGAGTTCTCATCCGGCTTGCCGATCTCGTAGATGCCCTCGACAACGGTCATCGGCCGCTGCGGATCGGTGTAGATGTTCAACCGCTCGAGCAGCGTGGAGAACAGGAGCTCGGGGGTGAAATCGGAGAAGACGATCATGGAGCCGTACTTGGCCACAAACATGGCCCCGATCATGGCTTCCACGTCCAGGCTGGAGGCCATTTCACAGGGCAGGGCGATGATCGGGAAGCCGACGGAGCGGTTCTTTTTCCGCAGGGCCGCCCTTCTCATGCCCACGGCATCCTCAAAGCACTGTTTCGGCTCCCGGCCTCCCGGATCGACGACCAGATCCTTGAGCCCCATGCCCATGAGCTTTTCGGTCAGCTCGATGACCCCATCCACGGAATCGGCCTTGACCGCCAGGGGCAGTTCGTTGTCCTTGGCCAGCTGTCCGAAGTCGTCCGCATTCTCGGCCGTAGCCGCATACATGAGGGGTCTCTTGAACCCGGCGGCCGCGATCCCGGCCTCCATGACCTCTTTGTTCTCGGTCATCAGGACCAGGTTGAACTCAGACGCCTCGGCAATGTGCTTGGCCTTGGCCGCAAAGGCCTCCTTGTCGCCGCTTACGTCCTTCAGGGCCACGAACTCGGGACGGAGGTTGAAGCCCACCCGGTCGTACTGGAAGGCGTTCCAGACAGCCAGCTTGGTCTTGAGGTCGTCGTCGGAGATGTCCGAGTTGACCACAGCGGCCAGAGCCGGCTGGTTGTAGAAGGTCTTTTCGTGCCTGAACTCCACTGTCTCGCCGCCCAGAGTCACGGCCCGCACGCCTTTGCCCACCTTGACCGGTCGAATGGGCGGGGCAGAGGCTTCAGCCAGCTTTTCCCTGGCCTCATCCGAAACATAGGGGCAGGCGTCCAGTTCCGCCTTGCCCGCAGCCAGGTTCATGGCAAAAGCCAGACAGGTGGCTGCCCCGCACTCTTTGCAGTTTGTCTGGGGAAGCATTTTGAATATTTGAATACCAGTCAATCCCATAGCCTACTCCTTATTATCGTCTCTGCAATCACGCCTTGAGGGCTGAGACCCACGCCGAGGACCTTCTTGCGATCACGAACTGAAGAAAAGGGGTGGGAGACCCACCCCTTTGATGCTCAACAGGTCTACCCGACCAGGGGATCCAGTTCCAGGGCCGGGTGTTTCTTTTCCTTGAGGAAGGGCAGGATGTCCTCTTCAGTCGTCCCCACGGTTTCATCCGCGATCCGGTCCAGGAGGTCAGGCATGCCGATTTCTTTGGCCCGCTCCTCAAAACGGTCCTTGATCTCTTCCTTGAGCATCTTGGGCATCCAGACCAGGCGCATGATGCCGGCATGTTCCTGATCAGTAGGGCCGTCGCCCCGGATGAACTTCCTCTGGGTGACGTTGAACTTGGAGTGGCCCACGAAGCCCGGAGTCGATGCCCCGCCGCCGATGGTCCCGGCCAGGGTGGTGAAGGTCATCCCGCAGGGGGTCTCGCCCTGGTAGTCGCGGTTGACGGTCATGACCCCGTTGCAGGCCGGGAGCATGGCGGCCACGCACTCGCAGCACCCGCAGGTGGTCATGGGGTCGTACACCAGGGAGTAGAAGTTGTAGTGGTCGATGCCGCCTTTGGAGGCCTTGTAGATGAAGTCGTTGACCCCCTTCCACTGCCCCAGCCGCGGGTCGAGGCATTCGCCCTTTTCAATGGGCTGGTTGGGGCCGGTGGGATTGATTTCGAACGAGGCCTTGCAGTCCATCCAGTTGTAGGCCCCGCAGAGGCCTGTCCGCTCAGGGCTGACCGTGCAGACGTGGTTCGGGGCAAAGGACTGGCACAGGGTGCAGGAGTAGTAGGTCTCCACGTCTTCGTCCC
>CAZNIP010000012.1:0-40373 GCA_964573115.1 uncultured Desulfohalobiaceae bacterium
CGCGAGGTTTCAGGTGTCTGGTTTCAGGAAGAAGGCCTTCAAGTACAGTGACTGGGCAGAGTTTCTGTCCTGATCAAACTGGCCGGTCGACTTTTTTCCCGACACCTCGGGCATCTTTTCTCCCCTCAACCCTCGACCTTCAGCCCGGCCAGCGGCCGGGCTGAAAACCGACCCGCAGACTCAATAGTACACCCTGAGGCAAGAGGCAATCAGGGAGACGTGCTGGACTGGTCTGGACCTGATGGTCCGGTTCAGGACAACCTCTTGCCAAGCCGCTGTCAATGATTAAGAATAATTCCTGATTGTTTGACAGACGCTCTGCGCTGATCACTGTTTTTTCCACGACAACACGTCACGTTCATTCGCCAGGCTGAATGAACATGGACAGGGGATGATCATGAAAACACTCTTTGCCTTGACCTTGTTCTCCATGGTCGGTTTGGCCCAGGCCCAGAACACGTCGCCAGGCAAGTCCTCCTCCCTGGCGGAAGCCTATTTCGCCGGGGGATGCTTCTGGTGCGTGGAATCCGACTTTGAAAAGGTCCCAGGGGTTGTCGAGGTCCTTTCCGGCTATTCCGGGGGAGATGTGGACAACCCCAGCTACGAGCAGGTCTCGTCCGGGACCACCGGGCATCGGGAGGCGGTCAAGGTCCTCTACGACCCCCAGCTGATCACCTATGCCCAGCTGGTGGAGGTCTTCTGGACCATGTTCGATCCCACTGACGAGGGTGGGTCGTTTGGGGACCGAGGCCAGCAGTACACCTCAGCCATCTTCACTCAAACCGAGGAGGAGAGAAAGATCGCTGAGGAGTCCAAAAGGGCGCTTGAGGCCTCGGGCAGGTTTTCCAAGCCTGTGGTCACCCCCATCGAGCCTCTGAAGAACTTCTTCCCGGCCGAAGACCATCATCAGGACTATGCCAGACTCCACGCCGTCCGCTACAAGACCTACCGCTATCTCTCCGGGCGGGATGCCTTCATCAAGAAGCACTGGGGCGAGGACCGCCTGCAGCCCGGGAGCAGGGACAGGGATGGAACCAGATGGTCCTCCTTTGCCAAACCCGACCGGGAGAGCCTCAAAGGCAGGCTCACGCCGATGGAGTTCAAGGTCACTCAGGAGAACGGAACCGAGCCGGCCTTCAACAACCCGTTGTGGGACAACAAGGAAGAGGGCATCTATGTGGATGTGGTCTCAGGGGAGCCCCTGTTCTCCTCCAGGGACAAGTTCGACTCCGGCACGGGCTGGCCGAGCTTCACCCGTCCCCTGGAGCCGGAACACATCGTGACCCGCGAGGATCGCTCCCTGTTCATGACCAGGACCGAAGTCCGCTCCAGATACGGGGACTCCCATCTCGGGCATGTCTTTCCTGACGGGCCTGAACCCACCGGGCTGCGCTACTGCATCAACTCCGCCGCCCTGCGCTTCATCCCCAGGGAGGACCTAAAGAAGGAGGGTTACGGGGAGTATCTCCGCATCTTCGAGCAATGACCGCAGTCAGGCCTGCCGCTGGCCGGGCTGACAGGTTCAGGGTTCAAGGTTGAGGACAGAAAAGGGTCCCGACGTGTCGAGAAAACAGCCCACCGGCCTGTCTGATCAGGGAGGAAGCTCAGTCCAGCCACTGCCCTTGAAGACCTTCTTCCTGAAACCCGACACCCGAAACCTGTACACCTGCGATGACGTTTCATACGAGCCCTGGCACCCCACGAGTCGAGGCTGAACGCCCTCTGGTGCGACCCGGCCGCACAGAGCACGCTTGACCTTTGAGCAGAGATTTCTTTCATCCTGAAAACATCGTACACTGGACCGAGATACCATCACCAACACCAACAAAGGAGACGTCCCATGGATCTGAGCACCTACTTTGAAAACACCAAAGGCCTGGGCGTTCTGTCCACGGCCGACAGCGACGGCAATGTGGACAGCGCCATTTACGCCCGCCCCCATGTCATGGACGACGGCACCGTGGCCCTGATCATGCGGGACCGCCTGTCCCACCACAATCTGCAGTCCAATCCCAAGGCGGCCTATCTGTTCATGGAGGAGGGGCCGGGCTACAAAGGCAAGCGCTTCTTCCTGACCAAGGTCAATGAAGAGCAGGACGCGGAGAAGATTGCTTCCCTGAGCCGGAAGACCTACGTCGGCGACGACCGGGTTCACCAGGAAGCCAAATTTCTGGTCTATTTTCAGATCGACAAAGAGCTGCCGCTGATCGGATCCGGAAAATGATCTGCTCATGTCAGGCCCGGTCCTCGTGAGGACCGGGCCTGATCATGCAAGGGTCACGATTCCGAGATAACCGTCCACGGTGATCACCTCCCCGGTGCTGATGGCCTCCAGGGCCCCGGAAACGCCGGTCACGCAGGGCAGGCCGTACTCCCTGGCGATGATCGCTCCGTGAATGAGCATTCCCCCCCGCCGCTCCACAATGCCTGCAGCCAGAACGACCATGGCGGTCATGTTCGGGTCGATGGCGTCGCAGACCAGAATCTCCCCGGATTCCAGGAACCGCAGGTCCTCCAGGGTGTGAATCACTCTGGCCCGCCCCCTGATCACCCCGGGACCGGCAGGCTGACCCAGAATCTGTCTGGGGCGGACGACCGGGCCCCGGACCGGCTGATCTGGCTGGCTTTCCTCCTGACAGACCATGGCCCTCTCCGGGTTCGTCAAGGCCGCAGCCACGCTTCCCGGATCAGGATGGGGGCACAAAACCCCCTTTCGTTCCATCCGGGACTGCCCCTCCTGGGCTGCTCTGAGGAGCTGGGCCTCGATTCTGCCCAGATAGATGTTGTCGTCATCCCGCAGCCTGTAGCTGGCCCTGGCCAAATCAAGGACCTCCCTGGCTTCAGCCTGACGCTGCGGCCCCATGGCCTTGAAAAATGCGGTCTCCAGCCCGGCCACCCTGTCCTGTCTGGACTGGTTCCCTGAAGTGCGGTGCCTGGCCAGCTTGGCCACGAGGGCCAGGACATCCGCCCGCCCCTGGGTGCAGGAGGCCTGATGGCAGAACAGCTCGCCGAAACGGTCCAGAAAATCGTCCAGAAGCCTCTGGAAATCCTGGCCCGAAACACTCGAATCGCCTGCTTCCAAAGCCTGCAGCAGGTCCGGGTTCTTTCGGGCCTGGGCGGCCATGGACTCAATGAGCCCGTTCCGCTCCAGGCTGAGCAGGGAGTCGCTCCCCAGGAGCTGCACAAACTCGAAGGGGTCGGCCGGCCTGAGCGCGTCGTTGTAGATCTGGCCGAACAGCCTGGCCCCGTGGGCGAAAGGGATGCACTCGTCCCAGTACACCCGGACCCAGTGCTGATGAATCTCCTCCCGGCGCAGGATCTCCCCGGCCAGCTCATGGTCGGACAAACCGGCAAGGTCCTGTTCGCCAAGTCTCCCGGCCTCTGCGGCCATCTCCGGCAGGATCTCCCCCTCGATCCTGGATCGCAGGGCCGTCAGGTTCTCCAGGCTCCTGCGGAGGCTCAGGTACCAGCCCCGCTGATCCCCGGCTTCACTCTGCCGTCCGGTGGTGATCGGCCTGGACTGGAGGACCTGCAGCCGGCCGTCGCGGATGGTCCATTCCATATCCTGAGGACGCCCAAAGGTCGCTTCAACCTGCAGTGCGGCCCGGGTGACGGACGTGAGCTGTTCAGGATCCAGGGGGGGTCTGACCCGGCGGTCTGCTTCCAGGGGCTGTTTTGCCGTGCCGTCTGCTGTGGGCACGATCCAGACATCCCGTTCCGGGGCAGAGCTGGAGAGGAGCTTTCCGCTCTGCCTGTCCACGGTCCATCTGTCAGGCTCGACAGCTCCGTCCACAAGGCCCTGGTTCAAGCCATGGACCGCCTCGACCACCAGGGCGGCCTCGTCTTCAGGGCTCTGAGTGAAGACCACCCCGGAGCACTCCCCGAGGACGATTTCCTGAACGAGCACGGCCATGCTGCTGCTGACCGGGTCCAGCCCCAGCTCCTTGCGGTAGAGCAGAGCCCCGTCGGAAAAGAGGGAGGCCCAGACCTTGCGCACCGCTGTCAGCAGATCGGACTGCCCGGACACATTGACATAGGACTCGTGGAGCCCGGCAAAGGAGCTCTGGGCCCCATCCTCTCCAGGGGCGGAAGACCGGACCACAGTCCTTCGGCCGGAAAAGGCGCGGCCCAATTCGGCCATGAGCTCTTCGTCCAGGTCGCCGGGCAGGGCAGCGGTCAGGAACATGTTCCGGATCCGCAGGGCCGCGTCCCACATCTCTTCCCAGCGCATGTCTGCAAAGGCCTTCCTGGAGAGCTCCATCTGGATCCGGTCCCGCAACCCGGTCTGGTCCAGGAAATGGTTGTAGGCCCGGATCGTGACGCACAGCCCCTGCGGGACCTGCAGGCCGGCCTGATGCAGCCTGGCCAGGGCCAGGCTCTTGTCGCCGACGAGGGGGCCGTCCGCGCCCCGGACATCCTGGAGGGCCATGGTCCATGTCATGGGCTGAGCACCAGCTCCGAGACCTGTTGAAAGGCTCTGACCACGGAATACCTGACCACAGAAATGACCACCAGGGCACAGGACGGGGCCTGGACAAAATCCACCAGATGGGGGTGCTTCTCCAGGTAGAGCGCAAGCCACGCCCTGCGCTGCTGACCCTGAACCGCCCCGGCCCGGCCGTACCCGGTTGCGGCCAGGGCCGCGTGACAGTCCGAGCGTTGATTGGACCGGTTGTCAACCAACAGGGCCACCATGGGGTCATGCTCCAGGTTGGCGTATTTTCTGGTTGTCATGGGAGTGGCCAGGATCAGGCTCCCAAGATCACGGCTGGCGGCAAAGGCCACCAGGCTGGCGTGGGCCCCGTGCGGCCCGGAGGTGGCCAGGACCCCCAGGCCCTGGCTCTCCAGGAGCTTTTGCACCTCTTGCTCCAGGGAGGCCCGGGGGGTCAGGCCCTGTTCCTCGCTGTCCATCATCCCTCGGTCTGATTCTTGACCTCGATGTTCGAGGCGTAGCGGCCCACTGTGGCGTCATCCACACAGTTGTCCAGCTCTTCGTCCGAGGCCTCCCCAGGTGCCTTCAGGGCCTCCAGGGGGCACAGAAAATCGTTGCCTGCCCCGTCCTTGACCCGGACAAAGATGTCTTTCTTGACCTGATCCGTCATGATCGCCCTCCCTGCGGCTGTGGTTTCTCGGGCAGAGGCGCGCCCTGGCCCTGTACCGTCCAGGCGCTGCACATCGCATTTTCTCCAGTGTCTGTTTATATCTGCACCCCTTTCAGGAGTCAATCGTCAGCCCGGCCGCTGGCCGGGCTGACAGGTTGCGGCGAAAAAAAAGACAAATTTGTATCAAAAACAGCCGCCGCTCTGCTCTTTCCCGCCCTGTCTTCGACCTGCCGCGCAGGGGACGAAAAAGCGGCCCGACTCAAAAAAAGATACCTTTATGTTACTTTTTATGCATCATGCACAAATCTTTTGAATCGTTTGAAGCTACAAGTTCTTAAAAAAATTTATTTTTATATTTCATGGCAAGCAGCTTGCTTTATCATAAGCAGTCACATCCATTCACCATGAGGCCAGCAAGGAGACGTTGCCATGAAAAAAATTGAAGCCATCATCAAGCCCTTCACCTTTGATCAGGTCAAGGACGGCCTGACGGAACTGGGCGTCCAGGGCATGACCGTATCCGAAGTCAGGGGCTTCGGCCGCCAGAAGGGCCATCAGGAAATCTACCGCGGGGCCGAATATCAGGTCGACTTCATTCCCAAGGTCAAGATCGAGCTCGTGGTTGATGACGACATGGTCTCCACACTCACCGAGGAGATCGTGGCCCGGGCCGGCACAGGCAAGATCGGCGACGGGAAGATCTTTGTGATCCCGGTGGAAGAGGCCGTCCGCATCAGGACTGGAGAATCAGGAACAAGCGCCCTTTAGGAGGAAACACCCCATGAACAGACCATGCACTCTCGTTGTCCTCGGCCTTCTCGTGCTCTTTACCGGCCCGGCCACGGCAGCGGAAACCGGAATCGACCCTGAGACCTCTGCCGCCATCAGCCAGATTCAAACCAATGCCGACTACCTGTGGACCCTGATCGCTGCGGCCCTGGTCTTTTTCATGCAGGCCGGCTTTGCCATGGTGGAGTCAGGCTTCACCCGGGCCAAGAACACCATCAACATCATGATGAAAAACCTCATGGATTTCAGCCTGGGCAGCCTGACCTTCTGGGCCGTGGGCTTCGGCCTCATGTTCGGCGTGTCCTCGACAGGCTGGTTCGGCACCTCGGGCTTCTTTCTGAGCGACTACTCGCCTGGGGGCGATCCCTGGGTCCTGGCCTTCTGGATGTTCCAGGCCGTGTTCTGCGCCACGGCCGCAACCATTGTTTCCGGGGCCATGGCCGAGCGGACCAAGTTCTCCGGATACCTGCTCTACACCATCGGCATCAGCGCCGTGATCTATCCCATCTTCGGCAGCTGGGCCTGGGGCAGCCTCTACAACGGCAGCGGCTGGCTGGAGGGGCTGGGGTTCATCGACTTTGCCGGATCCACCGTGGTCCATTCAGTGGGCGGCTGGGCCGCCCTGGCCGGGACCCTGGTCCTGGGGCCCAGGATCGGCAAGTATGACCGCAAAGGCAGGATCAAGCCCATTCCAGGCCACAACATCGCCCTGGCCGCCCTGGGGGTCTTCATCCTCTGGCTGGGGTGGTTCGGGTTCAATCCAGGCTCCACGACAGCAGCCTCCACAGACATCGCCATGATCTTCGTGAACACGAACCTGGCAGCGGCCACTGGAGCCGTCCTGGCCATGGTCACCTCCTGGTTCCGCTTCGGCAAGCCGGAGATCAGCATGAGCCTGAACGGTGCCCTGGCTGGTCTGGTGGCCATCACCAGCCCCTGCGCCACGGTCACCCCTTTGAGCAGCGTGATCATCGGAGCGGTAGCCGGAATTCTGGTCGTCTTTTCCGTTCTTCTCTTTGAGCGCGTCAAGGTCGACGACCCTGTCGGGGCCATTTCGGTCCACGGCGTCTGCGGGGCCTGGGGGACGCTGGCTGCCGGCATCTTCAACATCGGCGGGACCTCGGCAGCCATCATCGGGGTCCAGGTCCTGGGCATCGTGGCCGCCTTCATCTGGACCTTTGGCACCGCCTTCGCCATGTTCACCATCATTCACAAGGTCTTCGGCCTGCGGGTCAGCCGGGAAGAGGAGATGGCCGGGCTCGACTTCGGCGAGCACGCCGGCAACGCCTACCCAGACTTCGAAACCTCCTCCTACATCCAGGCCTGAAGCTGATCCCAGCCCCTCCTGACAAGGCCTGACAGGTCGGCCGGCATGGTCCGGTTCGCCCTGTCAGGCCTTCTGTTTGACAAAAGGGTTCGAACTGATCCATGATTTTGCGGCATTCAACCCAGCCACAACCTATCAGGGGCTCACCATGGACACCTACTTCGTCCACAACAGGGACAAAGACCAGGACTACATCGTGGTTCCGGGTCGGACCGCGCTGCTGGCCACCCCGAGGCTGCTGTCGGAGTTTCTCTATGCCGCTGACCTGTCCCAGGTCCAGACCGACCTCCAGCCCGGGCCCCCGGAGTCCTTTGGGGAGATCGTGGCCGTGCTCGAAGGCGACCACCTGAAAATCATGAACCAGGACCTCTGGGACGATCGCCGCCAGGGCCTGGAATGGTGAAGGTCCCCCTGGCCTCAACCTGAAAGCCCTGCCGGTGTCGAGCATGACCACGAACCCTGACCGCAACACTGCCGATCAGCCCCCGGCCCTGGCCCTGAGCTTCGGGACCAGGATGCTCCTCCAGCCCGAGGGCCTCAAAGACAACCTGCAGACGGTCTTCATCGGGCTGGACAAGCCAAGGTACCTGATCGTCAAGGCCCCTCCATCCAAAGGCCTGTTCGAGCACATCTATCCTGAAAAGCCGGTCACGGTCCGCTATGCCAATCAGGGCACGGTCTTCGGCTTTCACTCCATGGTCCTGTCCACGCTGAGCAAGCCGGCCAAGCTCGTCTTCCTGGTCTATCCGGCCAGGGTGGAGACCGTGAACCTTCGCCGCAACGAACGGGTCGACACCCACATCCCGGCCTCCTTCAAGCTCAAGGAGACCAGCCTTGACTCCCTGATCGTCAACTTGAGCCTCGGGGGCTGCAAGATCCTGATCAAGGGCAGCGAGACCAGTTATTCCAGTCTCTCCAAGGACGTCCAGGCCGAGCTGGCATTTGCCCTGCCCGGCTCCCAGGATCAGGTCCAGACCGGGATACGCATCCGCAACCTGAGCCTCGATGATGAAAAAATCTTCCTCGGCTGCCAGTTCGAATCCCTGAGCTCCGAGCATGCCGGGCAGATCAACGATTTTGTCCAGACCCTGTCCTCGTTTGACGAGCCGGTCCGCACGGCCCAGTGACTGAAGGTGCGAGGACAATCCTGTTCTCTTACCCACCCAGGTGAAACAAGGAGACCGCCATGAGCTTTGAGAACCTTCTGTTCGACGTCCAGGATGGCGTGGGGCTGCTGACCATCAACAGGCCGAAAGTCCTGAACGCCCTCAACCCGGCCACCCTCGAGGAGATCGACGCCGCCCTGGACCAGGTCCGGTCGGATGACTCGATCCGGGTCCTGGTCATCACCGGCTCTGGGGAGAAGGCCTTTGTGGCCGGGGCGGACATCTCGGAATTCCCCAAGATGAACCCTCTCCAGGCCCAGCTCTTTGCCCAGAAGGGGCAGGCCGTGTTCTTCAAGATCGAAGAGCTGCCCATTCCGGTCATTGCCGCGGTCAACGGCTTTGCCCTCGGCGGCGGCTGCGAGCTGGCCATGAGCTGCGACTTCATCTACGCCTCGGACACAGCCAGGTTCGGCCAGCCGGAGATCAACCTCGGCATCATCCCCGGCTTCGGAGGCACCCAGCGCCTGGCCAGGCTCGTGGGGCGGGCCAAGGCCAAGGAGCTGTGCATGACCGGGGAGCAGATCACGGCCCAGGAGGCCAAGGACATCGGGCTGGCGGCCAGCGTGTTCCCGGCGTCCGATTTGGCCGATTCGGCCATGAAGACGGCCAGAGGCCTGGCTGCCAAGGGCAGGGTGGCCCTGCGGGCCATCAAGACCACTGTCGACCGCGGTGTGGAAGCGGATCTGAAGACCGGGTGCGCGATCGAGGTGGAGGCCTTCGGCACCAGCTTTTCCAGCCAGGATGCCAGGGAGGGGGCAACAGCCTTCCTGGAAAAGAGGAAGCCCTCCTTCAAGGGCAGCTTCAGCAGCTGAGCCTTCCAGCAACAGTCCCCCAGCAGACGACGACCCGGCGGGTGCAGATTCCCTGCTCATCCGCCGGGTCGATACCTGTCCGCCTGCCGCCAGCACCGGCATGTTCCCAGGTGTCCGCAGCCAGCCCCTCTGATCCTGCCTCCCCTCACCGCGGATTGACGGCAGACATTGCCTTCATCCCTGGATTGATCTCTGGGACACTCATCACCCTCGGACTCATCCCGTCCGAAGGCCCATGAGACAAGCCCCACGGCAGGTGCCACGCTATGCGCCCATCCCTTGAAGAACGGATCGAGTGGTTCGGCAAACGTCTGTTTCCGGTCTTTTCCAGGACTGTTGTCGGCAGGCTTCGTTCTGATCAGCAGACGAAAGGTCCTGAGCCAAAGGCAGACCAGCGGGCTGCCGGTGACCCGGCCAACGCTCCCAGCTGGCCGGGGTTCCCTCTGGATTCTCAGACTGGCCATCTTGTTGCACAGGGGTACGGTCTGGTGGTGCTCGAAGACCAAGGGCTCAAGACCGCTTTTCCAGGAACAGAGGTTCGCATCAGGGGCCGGGCACTGAGCCTCACCGATCCCCTCCAGGGAGGAGTCGTCTTTCTGGATCGCGACAGTCAGGCTGTCAGAGCTGAACCTTTCGGTACTCCAGCTTGTCCAGGGCAAAGTTGATGTGCCTGGTCATCACCAGGAGGAGATCGACGAGGTCATGGTCAAAAAAATCGACCTCGTCGGCATACAGCTTCAGGATCCCCACCAGATGCCCCCGTTGACGCAGGGGGAAGGCGCCGGCTGAACGGATGCCGATTTTTCGGGACACCTCGTGCCAGCGGGCGACGGACTCGTCGGCCAGGAAGTCGTTGACGATGATGTGCCTGTCCTCCTGCACAGCCCGCCCGGAAAGACCGTGTCCCTCGGCCATGCTGGGGTCAACGGACACGGCGATCTGCTCCACGTACCTGCCGGCTTCACCAGCCTTGGCAATGGGCTTGATCCACAGGGTGTCCGGGTCGATGACCCCCACCCAGGCCAGCTTGAAGCCTCCCAGTTCAACAGCGATCCTGCAGGACTCCTGAAAGAGGTGGTCCCGCTCGTGGAACAGCCTGGCAATGACCTCGTTGATCTGCCCCAGCCCCTGGCAGAGGCTGTTCAAGAGCTCCGGCCTGGCAGCCCCGTCCAGCAGATGCCTGTTCTGTTCAGAACACGGTCCCTTGGGAAGGTTCGCCCACACATCGTCCTGAGTTCGATCGCCATCGGCCATGGTGTCCTCCTGGTCACACTGTTCTCGAGCTGCTGCC
Source organism: uncultured Desulfohalobiaceae bacterium (assembly GCA_964573115.1). Lineage (GTDB taxonomy): Bacteria > Desulfobacterota > Desulfovibrionia > Desulfovibrionales > Desulfothermaceae > CAYOID01. The sequence continues at coordinate 10,488 of CAZNIP010000012.1, forward strand.
AGCCCTTTGTCCAAATCCCAGGCCCGGATGGCCGCTCACAGCCATCCTGGCCTGCCAGGGGGCCCTGTCACCAGTTCTCGGCCAGAAGCTCAAAAGAGTCCCTGGGATGAGCGCAGGCCGGGCACAGTTTGAGAGCTTTCAGCCCCTGGTGGAGAAAGCCGCATTTCCTGCACCACCAGACATGGTTCACCGGACGAAGATAAGACAATGCAGCAAAAGTGCAACCCGGCTGCTGAACCTGAAGGTCTCTGGAAAGGACCCGCCTCCGGCCTGACAGAGATCGGCTCAGCTCATCAGCCCGATGCTGGCCGCCAGGATCATGACCCCGCCGATCAGGGTGGACCAGCCGAGGGGCTCGGAAAACAGGAACAGGCCGATGAGCGCCCCGTAGAGGACTTCAGTGGAGCTGAAAATGCCCACCCTGGATGACGAGATATACCCCAGGGCTTTGTTCGTGGCAATGTGGGCGCTGGCGGCCAGGATGCCGATGGCCACGATCCACAGCAGGCCGGCATGGGGGATCCGGAACCCGACCTGGGGATGGAAGAGGGGCAGGGCGCAGAGGATCGTGCCCACGGCCGAGATGGCGTAGATCGGGCTCAGGGAACTGACCCTGGGCCGGATTCGCCTGATGAGGGTCAAGGTCAGGCCAAGCCCCAGGGAAGCTCCCAGTGCCGACAGGTGCCCGGGAGACAGCGCCAGCCTGCCAGCGCTTCCGGACCACAGGATGCAGCAGATTCCGACAAAGGCCAGCCCGATGAACCCCCAGTCCCTGAGGTCATGCGTGTCGCTGGTCAGCCATGGGGAGGTCAGGGCAGCCACGGCCGGATAGGTGTAGAAAAGGACCAGGGCCTGAAACAGAGGGATCTCCAGCAGGGCGTAGGTCAAGCCCAGGATGCCCAGGGTCCCGGTCAGGCCGATCAGGGCCAGCGGCACCTCCTGGCCCCTGACGAGCCGGGTCTTTGCCCGCCGGGCCATGATCAGGATGAAGATCACCCCGGTCACGCTGCGTCCAAACATCATGTGCCAGATGGTCAGGGACGGCTCCGACAGTCTGATGGTCAGGTTGAGCAGTCCGAACAGGACCCCGGCCAGGAGCGCGGCCAGGGCTCCCAGGGCAGCTGGGGAGAGGACCCTACCGTGATTGTCCATGGCCCACCTTCTGCCGTGTTGCCCCCAGGTAGATGGCGGCAAAGGCCATCATGGCCCCCAGAGCGTCCATGAACGATGTCGGGCGGTCAAAGAAGAGGATGTCCCAGACAAAGGCCAGGGATGGCTGGAGCAGGATGAGCAGTCCAGCCACAGACACCGGCAGCCTGGTGATGGACGTGGAGATGAGGATCCAGCCCACCATCTGGGAGAAGAAGCCATACCCGGCCAGAGAGAGAAAGCTCTGCAGATCTGGAATCCGGAACGACTCCCCCAGGGCCTGCAGCTCCAGCCCCATGATCAGGGCGGTGATCAGGGACAGGACGGCCATGTTGACCACCACCGTGCCAAAGACCTGATCGATCTGGAGGTGGCGGACCGAGAGCAGATACGTGGTGTAGAGCATGGCCGCCAGCAGGCCGAAGACCACTCCCATCCGCCATCCGCTGCCCAGGGAGGTCCACCCGGGCTCCACCAGGAAGAAGAGGCCCAGGATGGCCAGGAGCACGGCGGCGAAGAATTTCCAGGTCAGCTGCTCGCCAAAGAACAGAATTCCGGCCAGGGCCATGAAGAAGACCTGAAAGTTCGAGAGCACCGTGGCCAGCCCCGGGCCCACGAGGTGAATGGAGTTGTGCCACATGGTCAGGTTGAGGGCGAAGACGACGCCGCAGACGGCTCCCAGAATGAAGCTGCGGGGACTGATCCTGGCCAGGTATCCCTTCACCAGGGCCAGGAGGAGCAAAAACAGGCCTCCGAACAGGACCCGGTAAAAGCCGGAGGTCACCGGCCCCACATGGGCCAGGCGGACAAACACGGCCGAGAAGCTGATCAGGGTGGCCCCAAGCCCGAGCCCGAGCATGGGCCGCCAGTCAGATCGTGAGGTTGTTGTGGTCATGCCTCAACTGAGGTAATGGATCACACACCTGCAGTCAATGCGCGACGGCCATGGCTCGATCGATGCATTCCGGAAAGCCCTGCTGCTTGACTTCGAGCCGGGTCAGGCGAGACCATGGGACAGGGTTGCCGACAGCTCCGCTCGTATGACGCGTCCACCGTGATGAAGAAGCCCTCACCCCTCAACCATCGTCCCGCCAGGCCGCCCAGCCCCAGGGCAGAAGAGAGGATGCCATGCTTCGTAAGGACATGCTCGACGTTCTGAATGACGCCTCCACGATCTGGGATGTCATCGTGGTCGGGGGAGGGGCCACCGGGCTTGGAGTTGGCCTGGATGCGGCCGCCCGGGGCTACAGGACCCTGGTCCTGGAGCAGGCCGACTTTGCCCAGGCCACCTCAAGCCGTTCCACCAAGCTCATTCACGGTGGGGTCCGCTACCTGCAGCAGGGCAACCTGGCCCTGGTCACAGAGGCCCTGCATGAACGGGGTCTGCTCCTGAAAAACGCCCCCCATCTGGTCTTCAACCAGGCCTTTGTGGTCCCGGACTACAAATGGTGGGAACGGCCCTTCTACGGGGCCGGCCTGAAAATCTACGACATGCTGGCCGGGAAACACGGCTTTGGCCGGTCCAGGATGCTCTCCAGAGAGGCCACCCTGGAGGCCATCCCCTCGCTCAAGCCCGAGGGCCTCAGGGGCGGTGTGATCTACCACGACGGGCAGTTCGACGACGCCAGGCTGGCGGTCACGATGGCCAGGACCGTGGCCGATCAGGGCGGCACAGTCCTGAACCACGTCAGGGTCACGGGCCTGCTCAAGGACGGCAGTTCCGTGGTCAGGGGCGTCCGGGCCAGGGACGAGCTGGGTCAGACCGAGCACGAGCTCAAGGCCAGGGCCGTGATCAACGCCACCGGCCCCTTCGTGGACTGCCTGCGGGTCATGGACCGGGCCGAGAGCTCCAGGCTGATCGCCCCCAGTCAGGGCGTGCACCTGGTCCTGGACCACAGCTTCGACCCCGGGGAGACAGCCATCATGGTCCCCCACACAGACGATGGACGGATCATCTTCATGGTTCCCTGGCGCCACCGGGTCCTGGCGGGAACCACGGACACCCCCCTGGACTCGCCGGACATGGACCCGCTGCCCCTGGAGGGGGAGATCGACTTCTTGCTCAAGCATGCCGGACGATACCTGTCCAGGGCTCCAGCCAGAACTGATGTCCTCAGCGCCTTTGCCGGCATCAGGCCCCTGATCTCCGGAGACACCTCGGTCCGGACCTCGTCCCTGTCCAGGAGCCACCACCTGGCCATTTCCAAGAGCGGCCTGATCTCCATCGCTGGCGGCAAGTGGACCACCTTCAGGAAAATGGCTGAAGACACCGTGACTCAGGCCGCCCTGTTTGCAGGGCTTCCCCAACGGCCCTGCCCCACAGCAGACCTCAGGCTGCACGGCTGGACCGACCAGGTCGAGGCCAACAATCACCTGGACGCCTTCGGCAGCGACAAGGCCGAAGTCCTGGGGCTGGGCCGGGAGAACCCTGAACTCCTGGAACCGCTGCATCCCAGCCTGCCCTACCTCAAGGCCGAAGTCGTCTACGGGGTTCGCCAGGAGTGGGCCCAGACCGTGTACGATGTCCTGGCCCACCGCACCAGGGCCCTGATCCTGGATGCCCGGGCCAGTATGGACATTGCCCCTGAAGTGGCCCGGATCATGGCCACTGAGCTCGGATACGGGTCCACCTGGGAGCAGGCCCAGGTCCAGGCTTTCCGCCGCAAGGCCCGGGGCTTTCTCCCGGAGGGCCTGTGAATTTCTGCCCGCAGGTCTCCATCAGCCATGACCCGGTTCGGTCCGGCGTCGAAAACGTGGTTCGACCGGAACTGGCCTGGAAATACAGCCTGGGTGAGCCCCGGGGATCATCCGGAGGGCAGGAGAGGAAGGTGTGCCGGACCGCTCAGGTCAGTCCTGTTTGGCGAAGATGCTGTTCAGGCCGGCCTTGATGACTTCCAGGTGGGAGCACAGGTGCTTGGCCCCTTTCTCCTCCAGGTAAATGCACAGGCTGTAGTCCACTTCCTGGATGATCTCCCTCAGGAAGCGGAGCTGGGCCTCATGCTTGTGCTCCTGCCTGAAACGCTTCATGACCGAGCTGCAGTCCTTGACCTGCAGGACCTCACGCTGATGGATGCTCATGGCTTCTCGCTCTGTTGTGGCTGTCTGGTATGAAACTTCATCACAAGTGTTCAGGTGTCCGGTTTCAGGAAGAAGACCTTCAAGGGCAGTGACTGAACAGAGTTGTTTCCCTGGTCAGACAGGCCGGTGGACTGTTTTCTGGACACGTCGGGATTCTTTTTCTGTCCTCAACCTTGAACCGTGAACCTGTCAGCCCGCCAGATGCCGGGCTGACTTGAATCCGGATCATGTTGGACCGATCTGGTGAAGCAAGATGCATTCCACAGGGCGTTCGATAAAAAAGCTACGAAATACAGGAGTCTTTCCACTCAATGATCTCGGCTGGTGCCCTCGATGTGCACAAGTGTGCACAAACATGGACCCCAGAATGGAACTGCATTGCAACCTGGAAGAAATCTGCTGCGCCCGGCTCCACTTGCCCTGGCGGGCCAGGCCCGGGAGAGAGCCGTGAAGGGGATCATCAGAACCGGATGGTCCGCAAGGGCCGTCCTGAAGTACACCCTGCTCCAGATCCCCGGAACCCTTCTGGCGGGCCTCCTGCTCTGGTGGATCAGGATCGAGGCTGGTCTCGACCTCTGGCTGCTGTGGACCCTGCTCGGTGTCTGGGTGGCCAAGGATGTGGTCCTGTTCTTCTTCCTCTGGCCGGCCTATGACAATGAGCAGGGCGACTACTACGGGCTGAAGGGGCTCAGGGGGACGGTCGTGGACAGCCTGGCCCCGCAGGGGACTGTCAGGGTCAGGGGCCAGACCTGGAAGGCCCGAAGCGAGAGCTCCACCCCGGTCCCTGCCGGGGCCGCGGTGCGGGTCGTGGCCCGGCAGGGGCTGACCCTGATGGTCCAGCCTGACGAGGGGACTGGCGAAGACCGGGACCCTTCGCACAGCAGATGATGAGCCGGATGGCGCCTGCCTGCTCACTCATCCGGTCTTGAAGCCTTCGTTCAGCGGCCTGGCCTTTCCGATCACAGTCGTCGAATCAGCCAAGGCCATCTCAGTTTCTTCCTTGATCAAAAAGGATGCGTCCAAGCCCTGCTCGACACCTCGAGGAGCTCTTCTTCCCTCAACCAACCACCCGAAACCTTCGACCTGTCAGCGCAGCCAGAGGCTGCGCTCGTATGAAACTTGATTTTGGAGTCAAGTTTCTTTTTTGATCAAACTGGCCGAGTTGAGTGTCATCACGCGACAAGTCGTGGCCTTTTTCCGCCCTCAACCATCTACCCACAACCCTCGACCTGTCAGCGCAGCCAGAGGCTGCGCTGACACCTGGCAGGCCCTCTCCATGAGCTCACTTCAGCCTGGCCGCCTCCTCAATCAGGACCGGCTCAACCGGGACATCGCGGTATCCGCCCCTGGTGCCGGTCTGGACAGCCCCGATCCTGTCCACCACATCCATGCCCTGGACCACGGTCCCGAACACGGCATATCCCCAGCCTTCTGGGTTTTTGGCCTTGAAATCCAAAAATCCGTTGTCCACGAGATTGATGAAAAACTGGGACGTGGCGCTGTGCGGGTCCCTGGTCCTGGCCATGGCCAGGGTGCCCCGCTCGTTCTGCAGCCCGTTGTCGGCCTCGTTGACGATCGGCGCCCGGGTGGGCTTGCCCTGCATACCCTCTGTGAAACCACCGCCCTGGACCATGAACCCCTCAATGACCCGGTGGAAGAGGGTCTGCTCATAGAAGCCGCTGTCGACATAGGCCAGGAAATTCTCCACCGTGGTCGGAGCCTCGGCCTTGAAGAGCTCGACCACGATCGTGCCCTGACTCGTCCGCAGAGCCACCTTCGGGTTGTCCGGGCCCGTCTGGGCGCCAATCTCGTTCCCCGCAGCCAGGCCGATCGTCAGGACCAGACCCAGCATCATTCCCTGCATCTTCATTGCTCCTCCTTTCATGTTGACCTTTTTGGTGATTTTTGTCATCTTGCGTGCCACGAAAAAAATATTTATTACACCAGGACCAGCTCAAGCGCTCGTCCATGGACCTCTTCACGAACAGGAGCGACGATGATGAACGCGATCCAACGTCTGGCACTCATTCTTGTCCTGATCCTGACACCAGGGCCGCTTCAGGCCGCCAGAACGATCATTGATGCCGCCGGCCGGCAGGTGGACATCCCGGACTCCGTGAACCGGGTCATCTGCTCCGGACCGGGCTGCCTCCGATTGCTGACCTACCTCCAGGCCGAGGACATGATCGTGGCTGTGGACGATATCGAGACCAGACGCCGCAGCTTCGACGCCCGGCCCTATGCCCTGGCCCACCCCGAGTTCAAGTCCATGCCCATCTTCGGTGAATTCCGGGGCCATGACAACCCCGAGCTCATCGTTTCCCTGGACCCGCAGCCCCAGGTCATCTTCAAGACCTACCCCACCATGGGCCACGACCCGGAAGAGCTCCAGGCCAAAACGTCCATCCCTGTCGTGGTCCTGAACTACGGCAACCTGGACCGCCTGCGGCCGGAGCTGGAGCACTCCCTGCGCATCATGGGCCAGGTGGTCGGCAGGTCTGAGAGGGCCTCCGAGGTCATCGACTTCTTCAACTCGGCCATCGTCGACCTCAACCGGCGGACCAGGGACATCGCCCCAGAGGACCGGCCATCGGTCTTCCTCGGAGGGGTGGCCTTCAAGGGCCCTCACGGCTACCGCTCCACAGAGCCGGGCTATCCTCCGTTCGAGTTCGTGAATGCCAACAACGTGGCCCGAATGACCGGGCCGGACGAAACCATTCCCCGGCAGGCCGACGTGGCCAAGGAGCAGATCGTGGCCTGGGACCCGGACATCCTCTTTGTCGACCTGGCCACCCTTCAGCTCGGCGGCCAGGCCAGCGGGGTGCATGAGCTCAGGACCGACCCGGCCTACCAGATCCTGACCGCCGTCCGGGAGGGGCGGGTCTACGGGCTGCTCCCCTACAACTGGTACACCAAGAACTTCGGCTCCATCCTGGCCAACGCCACCTTCATCGGCAAGCTTCTCTACCCGGGGCAGTTTGAGGACGTCGATCCCCGAGCCGAAGCCGACCGGATCTATACCTTCCTCCTGGGCGAGCCGGTCTTTGATCGGATGGACGCCATGTTCCAGGGCTTGGCCTTTGAACCCGTCCCTGTGAACTGAACCCGCGAAACCCGAGGTCATCCATGCACTTCAAGGACGGTCAGGTCCCTGAGGACTACAGCCGCTACATCGGGCGCAAGCTCGGCTTTGTGCTCCTGGTCTCCCTGGCCATGCTGACCTCCATGGTCATCGCCGTTTCCCTGGGCTCGGCCGAGGTGCCCATCATGGCCGTGCTCAAGAGCTTCTTCGGAGGCTCCGGCAGTGCCCGCTTCGACATCATCGTCTGGAACATCAGGCTCCCCCAGGCTGCGGCCGCCATTGTGGCCGGAGCCGGCCTGGCCATCTCCGGGGCCACCATGCAGTCCATCCTGCGCAACCCTCTGGGCTCCCCCTTCACCCTGGGCATCTCCCATGCTGCGGCCTTCGGGGCCGCCTTTTCGGTCATGATCCTGGGCTCCGGCATCATGGCCAGCACCAATGTCGGGGCCGTGAACATCACCAACCCCTATGTGACCACCCTGTCCGCCTTTGTCTTCAGCCTGGCTGCGGCCGGGGTGATCATGGGGGTCTCCCGGATCCGGGGAGCCACACCCGAGGTCATGATCCTCACCGGCGTGGCCCTGGGGGCCCTCTTCACGGCCGGGACCATGCTCCTGCAGTACTTTGCCGACGATGTCCAGCTGGCGGCCATGGTCTTCTGGACCTTCGGGGACACAGCCCGGGCCAGCTGGTCCGAGCTCGGGCTCATCGCCGCCGTCACCCTGGTCTCGTCAGTGTATTTCATGGCCAACAGCTGGAACTACAACGCCATCGACGCCGGGGACGAGACCGCCCGGGGGCTGGGTGTCCATGTCCAGAGGACCAGGCTCCTGGGCATGCTCGTGGCCACCCTGCTCACTGCGGTGATCATCTCCTTTTTAGGCATCATCGGGTTCGTGGGCCTGGTGGTCCCGCACATGGTCCGCCGCTGCATCGGGTCCGACCTCCGCTTCCTTCTCCCGGCCTCCATCGTGTCCGGGGGGCTCCTCCTGCTCGTCTCGGACACGGCCGCCAGGCTGATGCTGGCCCCACAGGTCCTGCCGGTCTCGATCCTGACCGCCTTCATGGGGGCTCCGGTCTTCATCGCCCTCATCATCAGGGGAGCCAAACCATGATCCTCGATGTCCAGGGCTTGACCTTCTCCTACAACAGTCACCCTGTGCTCCAGGACGTCCGCTTTCACGTCCCTCCCGGCGAGCTGCTGGCCATCCTGGGACCGAACGGCGTGGGCAAGACCACCCTGCTCAAGTGCCTGAACACCATCCTCACCCCCCGTTCCGGGGCGGTCATGGTCGAAGACCGGAACATCCTCAAGCTCTCCCTGGACGACATCGCCAGGACCATCGGCTATGTGGCCCAGCAATCCCAGACCAGCCGGATGACCGTGTTCGACACCATCCTCATGGGCCGCAGACCCTACATCCGCTGGCGGGTCAGAGACGAGGACCTGAAGATCGTCGACGCGGCCATCAAGCGCCTCAACCTGACCAGCCTGGCCCTGCGCCACGTGGATCAGCTCAGCGGGGGGGAGCTGCAGAAGGTGGCCATTGCCAGGGCCCTGGTCCAGGACCCGACCCTCATCCTCCTTGACGAGCCCACCAGCTCCCTGGACCTCAAGAACCAGATCGACATCCTGTCCATGATCAAACGGGTGGTCAAAGAGCATCGGGTGGGCGGGGTCATGACCATGCACGACCTGAACACGGCCCTGCGCTTTGCCGACCGCTACCTGTTCCTCAAAAACGGCCGGATTCATTCAGCCGGCCAGGTAGCCGACATCCAGTCCCAGGCCATCGAGGACGTCTACGGGCTTGATGTGGACCTGCACACCATTGACGGCTACCCCACGGTCATCCCCAGGATCGCCCCCCTGGAGGAGCATCCTCACGAGCACCTCCACACCCGTCATGACTGACAGGCCCTGATTTCCGTGCCCGGACCGGTCAGAATCTGAGCTTTTCCTCCAGCCAGGACTCGATGGCCTCGCTGCTGTCCATCTTCAAGGCCTCGTGCACCATGGCCTCGGCCTCCGGGACCGTGACCGAGCGGAGCAGGGACTTGGCCCGGGGCACTGCCGCCGGGTTCATGCTCAGGGACCTGACCCCCATGCCCAGAAAGAGGAGGGCGCACTTGGGGTGGGCCGCTGCCTCGCCGCAGACGGACACCGGAACCCCGGCTGACTGGCAGCTGAGCACGGCCTGGTGCACGAGCTTGAGCACAGCCGGATGGAAGGGGGTGTACAGCGAAGCCACCTTGGGGTTGTTGCGGTCCACGGCCAGGGCGTACTGGATGAGATCGTTGGTGCCGATGCTGGCAAAATCCACCAGATCCAGCAGGTGGTCCAGCAGGCCCACGGTCCCCGGGACCTCGATCATCATCCCCAGCGGGATGGACCCGGCAAAGGCTTCACCAGCCCTGGAAAGGGCTGACTTCTCGTCCTCCACCATGGACACGGCCCGCTGCAGCTCGTCCCTGGTGGTGATCATGGGGAACATGAGCTTGATCGGCCCCTGGGTCGAAGCCCTGAGCACCGCCCTGATCTGGGCCCTGAAGATGTCCTCCAGCTCCAGGGAGACCCTGATGGCCCTCCAGCCCAGATTGGGATTGTCCTCATCCGGATAGTCCAGGGACGTCAGGAGCTTGTCCCCGCCGACATCCAGGGTCCGGAAACAGACGGTCCGGCCCTGGGCGCCCTCAAGGATCCGGGTGTAGAGCTCGGTCTGGTCCTGCTCGGAAGGCACGGCCCCTCTGATGACAAAGGGAAATTCCGTCCGGTAGAGGCCGATGTGGTCCGCCCCGTACTTTTTGACCAGCTCCAGGTCGGAAACCATGCCGATGTTGCCCCCCAGGGCCAGGCTGGTCCCATCTGCGGTTTCAGCCGGCACATCGACCAGGGTTTCCATTTCCCGGTCCATCCGCTGGTGTTCCCGGGCCAGCCGCTCGTACTCGGACTGAATCTCTTCCGGCGGCGACCGGAAGATCAGACCGGACGAGCCATCCACGATCAGGGGTTGGCCTTCGGGGATCCGCTCCACTGCCTCCCTGGCCCTGATGACCGTGGGAATTTCGAAGGACTGGGCCAGGATGACCGCATGGGAGGTCTTGCCCCCCCTGGAGAGGATCAGCCCCTTGAAATTGGTCTGCCGCAGGGCCACCAGTTCAGCCGGAGACAGGTCGGTGGCCACGACGATCGTGGGCTGTTCAAAGACCTTCGACCCCTGGGACGGAATGCCCAGGAGGTTCCTGAGAATGGACTTGCCCACGTCCTCGATGTCTTTGCCCCGCTCCCGGAGGTAGGGATCCTCGACCTTGCGAAAGATCTTCAGGTACTCCTCGACCACCTGCTTCAAGCCGAACTCGGCCGTGGCGCCCTCGCCGATCCTGGCTCCGACCTTGTCCAGGAAGGTCTGGTCCTGGAGGAGCAGCTTGTGGGTCTTGAGCACGTCCTGGTCCTGGGGGGAGAGGTCGTCGATCTGGGAGATGAGCGAAGAGACCTGGGCAACGGTGGTCTGCACCGCCCTGTCGAACCGCTGCTGGTCCTGACCCGGATCTGCGGTCCGGACCCTGTCCACGGCATCGAAGCCCACCCCTGCCCCCAGGACATGGGCCTGGCCTGAGGCAAAACCGGAGCAGGCCGGGATGCCCCGGAGCAGGTTGCGCGAACGGGCGCCGTCATGGCGCCCGCCCCGGTCAGGGGGGGGCTGCCCCTCCCTGACCGACTGCAAAAGGCCTGAATAGGCGGCGATGGCTGAGATCTGGGTGGCAATGGCTGAGCAGAGCTCCAGGTCGTCTTCGGTCAGCCCGTCGGCCCGGACGGTCTGCAGGACCATGACCCCGAGGTTCTCCTGGTGATAGACCAGGGGCACACCAAGGAAGGTCTGGTAGACATCCTCCCCGCTGTGCGCAAAGAGCTTGAACCTGGGATGGGAGGCAGGATCGATCACCAGCAGGGGCTTTTTCTGCTCCATGGTCAGCCCGGTCAGCCCCTCCCCCGGGCTGAGGCGGATGGAGCCCACAGCCTGGGCCTTCAGGCCCACCGTGGCCTTGAGCACCAGGTCCCCTGCCGAGCGGTCCAGGAGGTAGATGGAGCAGACCTCCGTGCCCAGGCTGGTGGCGATGAGCTCGGCCACCTGCTGCAGGGTCTGCTCCGGGACGGCCGAGTCGGCCATGACCCGGCTGATCTCGGTGAAGAGACGAAATGAGCTCTCGACCCGTTCGGTTCCGGATTGAGAAAGGACCACGTTCACCCCCTTTCTGGGACCCTGTCCGAGCAGTCCATGGCCTGCATGCTGCTCGTGTGATTCATGCCTCTGCGGGCCCGCCGGCCCGCTGGTCGGCAGCCAGAATTCTGCTCAGGTAGCTGCGGCCGGCGTAGGCCGCTCCCAGAGCGGCTGCCCAGGTGATGCCGAAGATGCCCCACCAGATGCCCAGCAGCCCGACGTCCAGAACCCTGGTCAGGAGGAAGAAGACCAGGGCCGGGACCAGAATCTGGCGCAGCAGGCCGACCCAGACCCCGAACATCGGGCGCTTGACGCCCTGGAGCGCGGCCACGTGAACGAACAGGACCACGTAGGCGAAGAGGACCAGGGCATCGATTCGCAGGTAGGTGGTCCCGATATCGATCACCCCCTGGTCGTCGGTGAACAAGGACATCAGCGGCCTGGCCAGGACCAGGACCAGGAGGGTCCCTCCGGCCATGATCCGGGCTCCATACTTCAGGGCCACCCGCATGGCCTCCCAGACCCTGTCCGGGTGACCGGCGCCCCTGTTCTGGGCCACCAGGCTCAGGGTGGCGATGTTCAGGCCGATGCTCGGCAGGAGCACGATCTGCTCCACCCGCATGGCCGCACCATAGGCAGCTACAGCCACGGAACCGTAATCGCTGACAAAAAAGGTGATCACGTAGATGCCAAGGCCGATGGTCATGTAGTTCAGGCTGGAGGGCAGTCCCTGCCTGGCGATCTCCGAGATCACCCCCCATCTGGGCAGCAGGTTCGCGACCCGCTCCAGGACGAGCAGACCGCTCTGCCAGGCCCTGAAGGCCAGATACAGGCCGCCCCCGAACTGAATGAGCACCGTGGCCAGGGCCACGCCTCCGATGCCCATGGCCGGGACGCCCAGTCCCCCGTGGATGAACCAGGGGTCCAGGACGCAGTTGGCCACGAACCCGGCAATGAGAAAGTTCCGGTGCGGCCGGGTGTTGCCCTGGGCCTGAAGGACGGCGTTGCTCATGTACACGAGCATGAACGCGGCCGCCCCGGCAAAGATGATGTCCATATAGAGCAGGCAGAGATGCAGGTACTCGTCTGTGGCCCCGAGGGAGCGGAAGAGGAAGGGGGAGACCAGGACCCCGATCACGCTGACCAGGACCCCGGCTCCCAGCCCGACCACGATGCCCTGCAGGGCCAGGACAGAGGCCTTGTTCGAGTCGCCGGCTCCCAGGGCATTGCCGATCAGGGCCGTGGCCCCCACAGCAAGGCCGCTCCCCAGGGCGATGATCAGGAAAAAGGCTGGGAAGGACAGGGACAGAGCCGCCAGGGCCTCAGTGGACACCCTCCCGGCAAAGAAGGTGTCCACCACGTTGAACATGGTGTGGAAGAAGAGGCCCACGCTGGCCGGAATGGCGATGTTCTTGACCAGAAAAGGGATCGGCCTGGAGGTCAGGTCCCCGTCATGGAGATGGGCCGCCCCGGCAGGCTGGCAGTCAGGATCCAGGATCGGCGCGCTGTCCGAACGCCCACCCTTTTCCCGGGAGGCCCCCTCGCAGGCCTCTGAACGGGCCTGCTTTCCGATCCGGAAGGTCATGCCGGCCACACCCGGCTGGCCGGGACAGAAAAAACACCTTGCATCGCGTATGAGCCCTGTCTGGACGTGGAAGCCGCTCCCCGGGTCGTGGTTCGCGGCAGCCGTCCGGGTTACTTTTTGAGATCGATGAGCGACTTGACGATGGTGTGGCACTGTCTGGCCTGGGCCACGGCACAGCTCGCCTCAGCCTTTCCGAAAAAGACCCCGGGGCGCAGATCCGCCTCCTGCGAGGCCGTTTTCGCCAGGCCTGAAAAGGAGGACCAGAACGCGGCCTGAACAATGACTCTGGGCAGGTCTTCGGCATAGGGAAAGAGCATGGGCAGAGGGGCCTTGGCCAGGCGGGCCGCCTCTGCGCCCACAGCCTGAGACCCGTCCTGGCCTGCCGGGAACGGGGCCTCAAGGTGCTCTGGAAAATCCATCCCCAGGAGGAGGTAGACAGCCCGGGCATAGAGCACAAAGGCCTGGCTGCAGTTGGCCATGGTCTGGGGGTGGTTGAGGTTGAGCCGTTCAGCCTGGCCCATCAGGCCGGAAGCCTGGCGCATCAGATTCTCAGCCTGGGGGATCGTTTCCATGGACAGTCTCCTGGGCCAGCGCGGCCGCTGGCCAGGTTGCAGGTCAACGGTCAAGGGACACCACGAGCCGCGAACCATTCCTATCATCATACCCCGGGCTGTTCAACAGCCCGTCCTTTTCGCAGCAAAGCTGAAAAAAGGGTTGACATCTTTCTCGATTGAGCCGTAGCCTGGCTTCAAACACTTCAGCAAGGAAGCAGACGAACATGGCGAACCGTTTCTCAGGCACTTTTTCCTTTTATTTTAGCTATTTTTATTTTTATGGAGGGACAGGTCTGCCTGGAGTTCGCTGACAACCAATCTTGACCGAAGCGAAAGCCGTGGGCAGACCAGAGCTCCCACGGCTTTTCTGATCCAAGGCCGTGGGGGCGAAAGCCCGCACGGCCTTTTTGCTTCCAACCAGCAGGAGGAGGAGATGACCATCTTCGACGATCCCGCAGGCGTTGCCGGGACCCGAAATGGCAGCACTTTTTTTCGCCACCATCAACTCAAGGAGGTTTGGAACATGCCATCCACTGACGACTTACGCATCCAGGAGTACAAGGAAATGATCACTCCCCGCCAGTTGAAGCGCCATCTCCCGGTCAGCTCCCAGGTGGCCAGGACCGTGGAATATGGGCGCAAGAGCATCGAAAGCATCCTGGCCAAAAAGGACAGCCGGGTCCTGGTCATCACCGGCCCATGCTCCATCCATGACGAAAAGGCGGCCCTGGACTACGCCCAGAGGCTGGCCCGTCTCCAGGAGGAGGTCAGAGAGACCATGGCCCTGGTCATGCGGGTCTATTTTGAAAAGCCCAGGACCACCGTGGGGTGGAAAGGGCTGATCAACGACCCTCACCTTGACGACAGCTACGACATGGAAACCGGCCTGCACAGGGCCAGGCAGCTCCTCCTCCAGATCAACGAGCTCGGCATCCCCGTGGCCACGGAAATGCTCGAGCCGGTCATCCCCCAGTATGTGGCCGACCTGGTCAGCTGGACAGCCATTGGAGCCAGGACCACCGAATCCCAGACCCATCGCCAGATGGCCAGCGGACTGTCCATGCCTGTGGGCTTCAAGAACACCACTGAGGGCAACCTGTCCACGGCCATCAACGCCATGGTCGCTGCCCGAGCCCCGCAGTGCTTTCTGGGCATCGACCACGACGGCAGGACCTGCATCGTCAACACCAGGGGCAACCTCAACGGCCACATCGTGCTCAGGGGCGGCAAGCGGCCCAACTACGACCCCATCAGCATCGAGGAGGCCAGACTGAAGCTGATCGAAAAAGGGTTGCCCGAGGCCGTGATCGTGGACTGCTCTCATGCCAATTGCCACAAGAAGCACCAGGGGCAGGCCAATGTCTTCAGAAACGTCATCGATCAGATCCTGGCCGGCAATCAGGCCATCCTGGGCCTGATGCTGGAGAGCAACATCCATGAGGGCAATCAGAAGTACAAGGGGGATGTTGCGGCCCTCAAGTACGGGGTTTCCATCACCGACGAGTGCATTTCCTGGGAGACCACGGAAGACCTGTTGCGCGCGACGCACAAAAAGATGCTCAAGTCTGCCCTGCAGGCTGCCTGACAGGAGGGTCCATGCAGCACATCCAGATCCATGGCTCAGCCGGGGATTCGGACATCCTGATCGGATGCCCGCTTCAGGACCTCCAGGCCAGGCTGCCCACCCGGGACGTGGTGGTCGTCACCGACCACGCCGTGGCCGGCCTCTACGCCCATCTCTTCCCTCCGGGCCCGGTCATTGCCACGTCGTCCGAAGAGGCCTTCAAGACCCTGGACAACGCGGCCACGATCTACCGGGAGCTCATTGCCCACAACGCGGACCGCGCGACCATGCTCATCGGAATCGGCGGGGGCATCGTCTGCGATCTGACCGGTTTTGTGGCCTCAACCTTCATGCGCGGGATCAGGTTCGCTTTCGCCCCCACGACCCTGCTGGCTCAGGTGGACGCCAGCGTGGGCGGCAAGAACGGGGTCAATCTGGACGGCTACAAGAACATGATCGGGGTCTTCAACCAGCCGGAGGTGGTCCTCTGCGACCTGGAGGTCCTGTCCTCGCTGCCGGCCAGGGAGATCGGCTGCGGACTGGCCGAGATCGTCAAGCATGCGGCCATTGCCGACCCTCGGCTCTTTGACTTCCTGGAGGCCAATGCGGACCGGCTCTTGAATCTGGACCGGGCCGGACTGGAAAGGGTGGTGGCTGACTCGGTCCGGATCAAGTCGGAGGTCGTCAACAGGGACGAGAAAGAGAGGGGGGAGAGACGAAAGCTCAACTTCGGGCACACCCTGGGCCATGCTGTGGAGAAGCTGGCCGGGCTGCCCCACGGCGAGGCCGTGAGCGTGGGCATGGTCATGGCTGCAGCCATGTCGGTCCAGAGAGGGCTGCTGACCCAAGGGGAGCTCTTCAGACTGACCAGGCTGCTGAGTTCCTTCCGGCTCCCGACCAGGCTGGGGAGCCTCGGGCTCGACCCGCAGACCCTGCTCCAGGCCACGTTCAAAGACAAGAAGCGGGAAGGGGAGGCCCTTCACCTCGTCCTTCTGCACGGTCTGGGCAGGGCCGTGGTGGAGCTCACCGGCCTGGACGAGATCAGCTCAGCCTTGTCCTCCCTGGGGTGAGTCAGCCTGGGAGCCCTGCACCGGGCCGCCGGCAGGAGCTGTTCAGGGAGGATGCGCAGTGCCCTGCCGACGAACGTCGAGAATGCCCGGGGTTGTCCTCTGCCGGGCGCTGACAGCCCGATGGCCTCCAGAGTGATGCTTCTCTGGTCCACCCCTTGTTGCATGCCCGATGGACAATCGCGACACGGGACAGATCAGTCAGGGAGATTTCGTTTGAGGGTTTTCAGCAGCTCGTCCTGACTCACTGGTTTGGCGATGTAGTCGTCCATGCCCGCTGCAATGAATTTTTCCCGGTCTCCTGACATGGCATAGGCTGTCAGGGCGATGATCGGAACATGTCTGAAAGTGGCTTTTGAGGCCCGAATGAGCCTGGTCGCCTCCACCCCGTCCAAAACCGGCATTTGAACATCCATGAGAATGCAGTCAAAACGGGACTGGGCCAGCTGGGCCAAGGCGTGTTCACCGTCTTTGGCCACATGCACTCGATACCCCTGCCTTTCCAGTATTCGTTGCACATGAAGACGTGTCGCCTCATCGTCATCAACTGCAAGCACCTTGAACTCTGAACGATTTTTGGAGGTGAGTTCGATCGGGTGATCTGAACTCCCTGACTGCAATCCTTCGGGTATCCGGAAGGGCAGGCTGACGTAGACAGTGGTCCCCTTGTTCACCTGACTGGCAATGGAGATGGTGCCGCCCATCAGCCCGACCAGTCTCTTGACCAGAGGCAGCCCGAGGCCAGCCCCTTCGAATTGCCTGATATACGGAGAGCTGGTGCTGTTGGCCTGGGTGAAGGCCTCAAAGACCTTGTCGATCTTGTCATCGGCGATCCCGGGACCTGTGTCGGCGACCGAAAAGAGGATCCGGGCCAAACCCTTGCCAGCTGGGGGCAAATGCAAGACAGAGACGTCAACGCGACCCTTCTTGGTGTACTTGAGGGCATTGCCCACGAGATTGAAGAGAATTTGGGTCAAACGGGTGCTGTCGCCGATCAGCGAGTCTGAAAGGGCCTCGTCACAGGCTATTCCCAGTTCGTTCTCGTTTTCTCTGGCTGCATGGCTGAAGATGTCCTTGATGGACTGCATGACCTGGGGCAGAGAAAAGACATCCTCGCTGATCTCCAGTTTGTCCGCCTCAATCTTCGTCAGATCCAGAATGTCGCTCAACAATCGGGTCAGTCGTTGTGAGGACGTGATGGCCATGTCGACATACTCGAGTTGTTCCTGGTCCAAGTCCGTTGTCTGCATCACCTGCAGCATGCCCAGGACCCCGTTCAAAGGCGTCCGGATCTCGTGGCTCATGTTGGCCAGAAACTCCGACTTGGCCCTGTTTGCGGCCTCAGAGAGCTCAATGGCCTGCATGAGGTCATTTTCCAGGGCCTTGCGTGATTCGAGTTCGTCAAGAATCCATATCACCCCCTGATCGAGGTCTGGCGGGTCCAGAGCCTTGCCTGACAGCGAGCACCACACCGGGCTCCCATCCTTTCTCTTCAGTCGATACTCGATCTGTATCTGGTCTTCCCTGGCCAGGGTGGCATAGAAGCGTCGATCATAGTCCTCAAAGCGCTCTTGACTCAAATGAAGCTGGCGCATGCTCATGCCGGCCATCTCGTCCGGGGAATCGTATCCCAGGATGTCGGCCAATCGCCGATTGCCCCGATGCACAGTGCGTCCTGCCCGCAAGAGCATGATGCCGACCAGTGAGTTGTCAAAGATGCTTTCGAACTCCCGTTTGGCCTCTGCCAAAGCGAATTCGGACCGCTTGCGCTCGGTGATGTCCCTGACCCACTCCAGGAAGAACTCAACCTGGCCCTGGTCATCCAGCATAGGAATGACCCGCAAATCGAGCCAGATCTCCCCGGGGATGACGACCTCCTTCTGAAAGGCCTCCTTTGTCTCCATGACCCTTTTGGCCTGGCAGTCTGGGCAGATGGCATCCCGGCCCCGATAGACCCGGTAACATTTGCCACCGATCAATCGACGCTCCTCAGGGACTTCGCCAAAACCATTCCAGTTGCTGTAGACGACGTTCATGTCCGGGTCTTGAATGGAAATCATGTCCGGAACGAGGTCCATGAGCTTTCTGAACTTTTTTTCGCTTTTTCGCAGTTCCTCTTCTGCCTGCCTGCGATCTGATATGTCCCTGGCCAGACTGAGAATGCAGGGTCTCCCTTCAAAATGAATGGTCCGGCTGCTGACCTCCACTGGAAACTCCGAGCCGTTTTTTTTCCGATGCCTTGATTCAAAGACCCTCTGGCCCTTCTGCTCAATCGTCTCAATCACTTCAGGCACTGTCTGGCCTGGGTCACGCGCGGCAATATCCATGACCCTCATCTCCAAGAGTTCTTCCCGGCCAAACCCCAGCCTTTCACAGGCAACCGCGTTGACTTCCAGAAAATGACCGGTCATGTCGTGGATAAAGATGGCATCATTTGATGTGTTGAAAATATTGCGAAACTTGATTTCGCTCTGCCGCAGGGCCTCTTCATGCCGCTTCCGCCCGGTGATGTCCAAAGCCGTGAAGGTCACCCCCTGAACAAGACTGTCCTCAGCCAGCGGAGCAGAGCTCAGGAGGACATCGATGACCCGGCCATCCTTGCGCTGGAAACGGGTCTCGACCATGCCGGTGCCGTGCTCGAGCATCTGGCGGTACTTTTCCCTCCCCACAAACGCATACTCCTCCTCAGAGGGATACAGCAGCCGGGCGCTCCTTCCGAGCAGCTCATCCCTTGAAAAACCGACCATGTCGCAAATCTTGTCATTGACCTGGCTGAAAACCCGGTCAACGACCACTCCAATGCCGATCGGGGCGGCCCGGACAACACTTCGATAATGAGCCTCACTTTCACGCAGAATCTGCTCTGAGGTCAGACGGTCGGTGATGTCTCTGACAAAGGAGGTGAAGGAGCCATTGTCCTCTGGATCAAAGCTTGTGCTGACCTCGACATCAAAGACGCTGCCGTCTTTTCGGCGATGCCGGCTTTCAAAGCGGTCGGAACCTTTCTTCATGACCTTCAGCATATGTTCTTCAACATCCTTGAGATTCTCTTGTGCTTCCAGCCGGCTGACGTGCATGCCGAGCAGTTCGTCCATGTCATAACCGCTCATGTCAGCATAGGCTTGATTGACATCTTCAATCCAGCCCTTGGAATCGACCATCCAGAATCCGTCGACGGCGGTTTCGACCACCCTGCGATACTTTTGCTCCTTCTCCTTCAATTCCTGTTCGATTCTTTTTTGCTCGCTGATGTCCTGGAGCATCTCGACCACATGTGAAATCTCACCCTTCTGGTTGAAGACCGGTGTCGCCCGGCAGTTCAGGTGCTTGCCAAGTTCAGGGAAATAGAGCTCATGTGCTGCCATGCTTCCTGATTCGACTGCATCAGTGGTGGCGCATGACGCACAAGGGCTTGCACGGCCAACCAATTCAAAGCACTTTTTGTTCCTGAGCTCATCAGGTTCCAGGTCAACAAGGTCGTATCCGGCCTTGTTGTATCGCAGCACGGTATGGTCAGGAAGCTGAATCCCGATGACATCGGGAATGCTGTCCAGAACTGATTCTAAAACTTGAATCTCTCTTTCAGATCGTTCCTGATTCTTGCGCAAAATGTCATTCTCGCGCTTGAGCAGAGCCACGTCTTGTTCAAGCCTTTTGACGGTGTGTTCCAGTTCTTCTTTGGTCGATTGTGCTGAAGTCATGCAGACACCTCGATCAGATTCGTTCCATCCAGGGAAAATTTTTCAAAAGACATGCCACATGAAGACCTTCTTGAGATGATTGTAGGATAAGCAGTTCCTGATGGACAAGCCCTTTTGAACCGGGGAGAGGGCTCGATTTTTCACATGTGATGTGAATCGATGCACATCACATGTGACTCCAGTTCATGACGCTGATGGTGTGTTCGAGCCACTGAGGTCTTTGATGACTTGGAGGATGGCAAGGGCTGGATACGGAGTGCTTGAGAGCGGATTCAAACACCGGAGCCGTCTTTTCTCAGCAGGGCCTGTCCATCATGACTCGTGGACAATGGAAAACAGTGGGTGGGATGATTGGGATCCGGGGCAGGCCTTTCCACCTGTCCCGGATTCAAGTGTGGCTCTGGCTGTTCTGCCGAGCCGGACGCTGGCATGGCCGTGACGAACGCCTGACCGCCAGGAGCGGTTGAAGCATTCAGCCCAGCGCAGCAGCGTGGCTACATCGCAAGGCTCTTTCTCTGAAGTCGCTGCTTCTGCTTGCGCTCAATAGCCCTGATCAGCCCGAAATGCTTGGATTCCACGAAGGTGGAGGCTTCCCCGGACTGGCTGGCCCGGCCGGTCCGGCCGATGCGATGGGTGTAAGCCTCGGCTGTGTCCGGCATGTCGTAGTTGATGACATGGGCGATGCCGGAAACGTCAATGCCCCGTGAGGCGATATCCGTGGCCACCAGAATGGAAAAGCTCCCTTTCTTGAAACCGTCCAGAACTTTGCGGCGGTTGTTCTGAGACATGTTCCCCTGCAGCTCCCTGGCCTGCAGCCCGGCAGAGCTGAGTCGTCTGGCAAGCTTCTTGGCCATGTGCTTGGTCCGGGTGAAGACCAGGGTGGATTCATCCTTTTTCTGCTTCAGCAGCCTCAGCAGCATCTCGGGCTTGGGCATCCGTTCGACAGGGTAGAAGCTCTGGGTGATGGACTTCAGGGCCTGCTCATGGTCGACCTTGACCCGGACCGGGTCGTTGAGGATGTCTTCGGCCAGACGGCCGATGTCCCCGGGCATTGTGGCCGAAAAGAGCATGTTCTGGCGCACTCCTGGAAGGTGCTCGATGATGCTCCGGATGTCAGGCATGAAGCCCATGTCCAGCATGCGGTCGCCTTCGTCCAGGACAAAGAATTCAACATGGGACAGGTCAACGGCCCGGTCACCCAGAAGGTCGAGCAGGCGGCCGGGACAAGCGACAACAACATCCGCGCCGGATCGGATTTTCTTGATCTGCCCGAACTTGCTGACCCCCCCGTACACCGAAACGGTACGCAGACCTGTCTTTTGGCCGAGCGATTCAAACTCTTCCAGAGTTTGCTCGGCAAGCTCCCTGGTCGGTGAGAGGACCAGGCTTCGTATCCGCCCCCGGCGGCCCTGCATGAGCTTTTCCAGGATGGGCAGGGCAAAGGCGGCTGTCTTGCCGGTCCCGGTCTGAGCCAGCCCCATGACGTCGCGGCCTTGAAGGGCTGGAACAATAGCCCGGCTCTGGATGGGGGTCGGATGGGTGTATCCGCAGGCCTTGATTCCGGCCTGAATGTTGGTCTGAAATTGAAATTCGGAAAAATTCATCTGCTCTCCTTCGAGATTGAAGTGCTTTCAGCCTCAATCATGACAGACTGGGGCCCGGCATGTTCGTGCCCGGCTGACCATCAGAGCTGTCCTCAAGGATCTCGGCTGAGAAAATGGTGTGGCTTATCCAAAAGATGTGGAAGGCAGGGCTCGGATACGGACGGGAGGTCATCCGACGTTCCCGCCCGCAGGCGCTTGGCTGGAATCCAGGGGATCAGCGACGGTTCCGTTTTTTGTCGTCCCGGGCTTCGTTGACCACCAGCTCCCGGCCTTCAACTGAAAAACCGTTGATGGCTTCCATGGCTTTCTGGCCTTCGCTCTGGGAGGCCATTTCCACGAAGCCGAAGCCCCGGGAGCGCCCGTCGTGATGGTCTGATATGACACTGGCACTCACGACTTCGCCGTATGGTTTGAAGAGTTCGTTCAATTCATGGTCATTGTGACTGTAGGGGAGGTTGCCGACATACAGTTTCATCAGGGATCTCCGTTGCAAGTGATCAGCTGCTATTCATGCGGGGGCGTCGATGAGCGGCGGGGGCGCAATGAAGGGTGCCAGGCACTTGATGTTGAGGTGAAAAAAGAAGCCTATAGGATCTGGGACCTTTTGGCAACATGTTTTTCAGGGATTTCAGGCCTGATTTCATACGAGGACGAGACAGGCTGGAGAACGCCTGGAAACGGCCCGCTTCGATCTGACGGGTGGTCGTCCCGATGACCATGAGGAGCAGTGCAAAACGTGACGTGCTCAGCCGACCCAGCCCTTGATCTGCTTCAGGATGGACTTTTTGCGTTCCAGATCGCGGCTGGCAAAGAGCTCGTCCACCAGCCGGGGCGGGATGGCCGAAGTGTCGTACCCGATCAGGGCTGACTTGGACCACCGGTTGAAATCCAGAAGGGAGAAGGCCTGCAGCTCCGGCAGCCAGTCTTCAAGGGATTGCCTCTGGGGGTGCCTGGCCAGGGAGGGGTCGAACCTGATCCGGACCCGTCCGGGCACGTGATGGGCCAGTCGGATTCGATGCCCGATTTCCAGGGCCATGGATGTCAGCAGGGAGTTGTCCTCGTTGCCCATAGAGCACGCTTCGAGTCCGTGTTCGCCTATCGACCCGGCCCCATGACGCCCTGCAGGCCACCAGGATACACCCGGACGGCGGGCGTCGGCCATAGCCCGCCTGAATCGCTCCTCAGGCCGGCTGGGCTGCGCAGGCTTCAAGACCATGCCCGTTGAGCACGTCCCGGTGCCCTGCCCGGCCGAGTTCGGTCCTTGCGGGTGAACTCAGCTCAGAGCCTCCTGAGGACGGGTTCCTGGCCAGGGCGATGTCGTCGTGCTGACGACCGGGCTTCCTGGTCGACTTGAAGACCTCGTTCAGCCCGAAGGAGGCCAGGGTGGAGCCGGC
The DNA here is from genome assembly GCA_964573115.1 of uncultured Desulfohalobiaceae bacterium. Lineage (GTDB taxonomy): Bacteria > Desulfobacterota > Desulfovibrionia > Desulfovibrionales > Desulfothermaceae > CAYOID01. Next base: position 33,486 of record CAZNIP010000012.1, read on the forward strand.
AATGACCCCCAGGTCGGCCAGCCTGAGCGGCGTCAGGTTGAGGAAGCCCCGCAGTCCGGGCAGGAACATGGTCAGCAGGTGCAGGCCGATGGAGCCGCCCACCGCGGCGTGGACCCAGGGGTTGGACGGCTGCCTGCCGGACTTGCTGCCTGCCCTGGTCTCGCTGCGGCAGGAGTAGGCGTGCAGCAGCTGGGACAGGGTCAGGGTGTGGAAGGCCAGGGAGCCGGCATGCAGGCCGGGTCCGTAGCGCAGCAGGCCGAAGGTGTAGGCCCCCATGGCATTGGCCGTGATCACCCCGGACTCCCGGCTCATGGTCAGGTAGTCCGATGTGGAAAAGAGCGGGTCGTCCGGGTCCCTGGGAGGCCGGTCCAGGACGTCCGGGTCCTGGGGTTCCATGGACAGGGACAGGCCCGGGAAGATGTCGGAGATGAGGTTGATCCACAAGAGCTGCATCGAGGTCAGGGGGGATCCCACCCCGGCGGCGATGGACCCGGTCATGAGCATGGTCTCGCTGAAGTTGGTGGACAGGAAGAAGTGGACCGACTTCCTGATGTTGGTAAAGGTGGTCCGGCCGTCGTTGATGGCCTGGATCATGGAGTCCAGGTGGTCGTACTCCAGGACCACGTCGGCCACATCCCTGGCCACGTCGGTCCCCCCGTCGCCCATGGCGATGCCCACGTCAGCCGCCTTCAGGGCCGGGCCGTCGTTGACCCCGTCCCCGGTCATGGCCACGATGCGCCCCTGGCTCTGCAGGGCCTGGACGATCTTCAGCTTGTGGGCCGGGCTGACCCTGGCGAAGACGTGAACCGAGGCGGCCCTCTGGGTCAACTCTTCATGGGAGAGCTGCTCGATCTCAGTGGCGTCCATGATCTGCAGGGGCCGGCCGTGACTCAAGTCCAGCTTTCTGGCCACGGCCTCGGCGGTCAGCCGCTGGTCCCCGGTGATCATGACCGTCTCGATCCCGGCCCGGTGAAAGGCCTTGACGGCCTCGGGCACCCCCCGGCGCAGGGGGTCGGTCATCCCGATCAGCCCCAGCCAGACAAAGCCGTTGCGCCTGTTCAGCTCCTTGGGGTTCGTAAGCGTCCGGGTGGCCGCGCCCAGGACCCGGTAGGCCCTGCCGGCCATGCGGCTGTTCTCGGCCTTGATCGTTTCCCGGTCGTCATCGGTCAGGGGAACGACCCGGCCGTTCTTCATCTGGGACGAGCACAGCTCCAGGACCTCCAGGGGGCTGCCCTTGACCGCGTGGAGATAGGTCTCCCCGCCTGCGGTGTGCAGGGTGCTCATGATCTGGGATCTCTGGGAGCGGTGGTTGACCTGGAGCAGTCCGTGGTTCTTGCGGATGGCCTTGACGTCCAGGCCCTGGTCGATGGCCAGCTGGACCAGGGCGTTCTCCGTGGACGAGCCTTGCAGCTCCGGACTGTCAGATCCTTTGCCGTTGATCTTGACCTGGCTGCACAGGGACCCCACGGTCAGGATCTGGTTCAGTTCCTCCAGGTCGGCGGCCCTGACTTCAGAGCCTCCGATGTACAGGCCGCCGTTTCTGCGCACGATGGCCCGGCCCCCGGCAAAGATCTCGTCGGCCCGCATCTCGTTGCGGGTGATGGTCCCGGTCTTGTCAAAGCAGATGGTCTGCACCGACCCCAGGGTCTCCACCGCTTCGAGCTGGCGGACCATGATCCCGTGCCGGCGCATGTTCTTCACCCCCAGGGCAAAGGTGGTCGTGGCCGAGGCCGGCAGCCCCTCGGGCACGGCAGCCGCGGCCAGGGAGACCGACAGGCCGAGCATGGACCAGGGGCTGAACCCCCGAACCAGGCCGAGGAGGAAGACCCCGCCGCACACGCCGCCCCACAGGGAGACCAGCTGGTCCCCGGTCCTGGCCAGCTTCTTTTCGATGGGCGGCCGGGGCCGCTCTGCCGTGATGAGATGCTGGTGCAGCTGCCCCATCTCAGTTTCCAGGCCGGTGGCCACGACCACGGCCCGGCCGTGCCCCCCGGTGACCACCGTGCCCCTGAAGACCATGTTCGACCGTTCCCCGACCGGGAGGCGCTTCCTGTTCAGGGCCTTGGTCACCTTCTCCACCGGCAGGCTCTCCCCGGTCAGGCTGGACTCGTCCACAGTCAGGCTGTCAGACTCGGTGATCCTGGCATCGGCCCCGACAGAGGTCCCGGGCTGGAGCAGGAGCACATCCCCGGGCACGAGTTCCGAGATCTGCTTTGTGACCTTCCTGCCGCCCCGGACGACCCTGGAGGGGGGCGGGGCAATGGAGCGCAGCGACTCGATGGCCTTTTCCGACTGGCTCTCGGTGGCGTACCCGATGACCGAGTTGGCCACGATGACCCCGGAGATGACCACGGCATCGAACAGGCCCCCGGTGACCACGGAGATGCCGGCGGCCGCCCCGAGAAGGGCCACAGGCAGGGACATGAACTGGTCCGTGAACATGGCCCATCTGGACTTGGCTTCAGGCTCGGGCAGGGTGTTGGGTCCATAGGTCGTCAGCCTCTGGGTCGCCGCAGCGTCGGTCAGCCCTTTGTCCGTTGTTTCCAGCAGTTCAAAGGTCGTGGTGACGCTGCTGCGGTGCCAGGTGTGCACCGGGGCCGGGGCCTCGGGAGTGCCAGGCTGAGCAGCAGGCATGGGCGACGTGGAAGACCCCTTTTTCTGGGCGCCTTGGTCAGCCCCGTTCAGAAAGGGTTCGATGCCGGCAATCACATCGCTCAGGTCAGTGGCTGGGTCGAACTGGACGAGCAGGCTGCCATTGGCACTGTTGGCCCTGACTGCTGCGATGGTGGCCCGGCCCGGGAGCCTGTCTTCCAGATGGGCCTTGAAGGCCTCGTTGTACCGCAGGCCTGCCACCTTGAAACGTGCCCGGCCCGGGACACTCGTGTGGACCGGCCGAATGTCCGGGTTGGTGGTTGGTGTCCTGGTCATCATTCTACCCATGTCCCTGAACCCTGCTCAGGTCCTTTTGATTCGTCTGTCAGCGCTTTGGTGAACACGCCCAGGGCGTACCAGAAGGCGGTGTACCACGGCGGTGCCCCGACGTTGCCCCGGAGGATCTGGACGATGCCGGAACCGACCAGGATGAGGAAGACCAGGGTCGGCAGGTCCAGCTCCCCCCGAGTGGTCCTCTTCACGCTCAGGTTGGCCTCCTTGAAGGTCTCCTGGACAGCCAGGGCCACCGGGACATGGGGTCCCGGAAGCTCCAGGTCAAAGAGGTCCTCGTCCCTGGCTGCCTCGGCCAGGTCGTCCCGGTCGTGGACACCAAGGCTCAGGACCGATGCCGTGTCCGGGTTGACTGTGACCTGGGCCTTGGGGAAGCGGGAGGCCAGGGCCTTCCTGACCGTCTCGAAGAAGTCGGCATCTCCCCGCTTCTCTTTGATCCTGATCCGCAGGCGCCCGGCCGAACAGTGGACGCATTCACCCGTTGGACGTTGCACTGCTTCCATCCCCGTCATGCGATTAAAGGACCAGGAATCGCTCAGCTGGCGGTCTTTTCGGACTTGGCGGTTGAGCCTGATGATTTGGCGGATGTTGACTTGGCCGCTTCAGCCTTGGTTGTCTGAGCCTTGGTCGTCTCAGCCTTGGTCTGGGCGGCCGAGACTTCGGCCCTGGCTTCGGTGCTGGCTTCGCTGATGGAGCTGCGGGTCTCGTTGTACAGGGATTTGCCCTGGTCCATGACCAGCAGGCCCCCTTTGACCGCCTCCTTGAGCAGTGGCTTGCCCGCCCCGGCCAGCATCCGGGCGGCCAGGGGGATGATGGTCGCCGCCCCAAGGCCGACCAGCACGCCGGTTCCGAATGGGCCTGGCATTTTGAATAAGCGCATATGTCCTCCTTCTCGTTGTGACGATGACCTCCCAGAATGATGCCGGGCTTTACTTTTTGGCTCCGGCCGGGAGCTCCTTGGCCTGGGCCATTTCCGACCTGGCCTCGGCTGTGATGTCCTCCAGGGATTCCTTTGTTTCAGCCCACAGGGTCCGGCCCCTGTTGTAGACGAACAGGCCGCCCTTGACCGTCTCCTTGAGCAGCGGTCGGCCGGCCCCGCTGAGCATCTTGGCCGCCAAAGGGGCCAGAAACAGGGCGCCGGCGCCCACAGCCAGTCCTGTGACCATTCCGCTTGGCTTGAAGAGGTTCATACCGCCTCCTTTTCAGGATAGAGATTCAAAGAAATGAAGAAGTTACTGCCAAAAAGTTGGCCCAGGCCCTTTGACGCGGCCGGGTGTGCGAACCAGTTTTGTTACGATTCGGTTACAAATTTCTCATTTCTGTTACAATCAAAAATCCCAGTTCAATTGTCAAGGGCTGAACGTCCATCCTGGTCATTTTTTGTTGATCTTCGGGTCATGATCGATTAAACATGGAACGATGACATGCATGAACAGGCCTGTGCCTTTCAGGCCTGGCCCGCATGGACATCCCCATGCCCCGGGAATCATCTCACGTCGTGCATTTCCTCTCCACGTCATGAATGGGGAGACCGCCTCGGTCAATGATTGCACAACCCATGCGTTGGAGGTCATGCCATGATCCATCCAGAAAAAAAGTCATCACAAAGATCATCCGGGTGTGCCGGGTCACCACTTTCCGGACCAGGACACAAGCAGGATGAAGCTTTGGAAAACAAGCCGTTCTTGTTCTTTGATCAGAGCGACCTGAGCGGGATCATCAAGCACATCAATGGCGGGCTTCCTTTCAGCCTGTTCGAGCAGCTCTGCCAGAAGCTCCAGGTCTCCAGAACGACCCTGGCCACGGTCCTCCAGTTTTCCCTGACCACCCTCAACCGGGGACGGGAACGGCATATCCTGACCCCTGCAGAGTCAGAACGCCTGGCCCGGATCATCCGCCTGTTCGACCTGTGTTATCTGCAGCTCGGCAGCGAGGACAGCGCCAGGCAGTGGCTGACCACATCCCACAGGGATCTGGAGTGGGCATCTCCGCTGGAGGTTTCGCAGCAGGAGTTCGGGGCCAGAAAGGTCGAAGACCTGATCGTTGGCCTGGGATCAATCAATGCCGATGATCAATGACCAACGTGAGCATCCAGATGAAACCGCGCAGGATGGCATCCGTGGGGATGTCTCCAATGGTGGGGGCGATCTGCTCAGACTGCCTGGGTGGTGATGGGGGTTCGCAAGGCCCGATGAGGACTGCCGCTCTGAAGCTGTGGCGATGGTGCTGACCTGACAATGCCTGCAGCCATGACCGCAGCGAGCCCAATCGGTTCAGCAGAGCTGCCTGAGCAACTTTGATATTCTGCTCTTTTGCCCTTGACAAAAGGACACGAATCATTACATTCAGTTTGTTGGCCTAAAAGGTAGGCCTTTTTTTTAATTTTTCTTTTGGAGAAGTGAAGTTTTATGACCAAGAAGATGTATGTAGGGAATCTGGCGTTTCAGTCCACTGAGGATGACATTGAGAAGCTTTTCAACCAGTTCGGTGAGGTCAAGTCAGTGAACTTGATCACAGACCGGGAAACCGGAAGATCCCGCGGTTTCGCTTTTGTCGAAATGTCGTCCGAGGACGCTGACGCTGCCATGCAGGGCCTGGATGGAACGAATTTCGAGGGTCGGAATCTCAAAATCAATGAAGCACGCCCTCGGGTCTAGATTCCCGCCTTTCACATCCAAAGCGATGTGACTCTTGTGCCGCAAGAAAAACCGCCCATCCGGGCGGTTTTTTTATGTCTGCCGCCGATCCTCATGACCGCTCCAGCCACGGGCTCTGCCAAGGTCTGGCACAACCCCGGTCGCCCCGTCCGAGGCGGGGGCGGCATTCTGCATCAAGCTGTTCAGGCGGTTCGGGTGATGCCTATCCAGGTTCCCTGTCTCCTGTGGAACTCATCGACCCGACCATTGACGTCTCTTTGCCCCCCATGGGCTCGCCAACGTGGCTGCAGACACTTGCCTTCTCCAGGATCAAGGACATGGCCTCCTTGCCCTTGACGTCCCCACCGGGCAGCTCAGCTCGCATTCCCGGCAATATTTGACGCAGGACTGCGACCCCGGCTCGTTCTTCGAAACTCTTTTGGCCTCATCCTCAAATTCAGCGATGGACCGAAGGATCTCCTGATGATCGTCATGGCCTGCCTGCATGGCCGCCACGGCATCCTCAATGTCCTGCTCCATCTTCAGGTTGCAGGTCACCCGGTCATAGGTTCCGTCGCTGCCGGGCAGCCTGGACTGACTCAGTTCACGGCCTGAAAAGACGTTTTTTGCAAAGGCGTTCACCGGGCAGGCTGTGCGGCAGGGTTGTTTGCAGTTTTCGCAGGGCCTGAATTCAAGCGGGCCTGTCACCTCCGCTTCCAGGTCCAGCAGGAGCGCCCGGAATCGGATGCGTGGACCGTAGTCAGGAGTGATGACCAGATTGTTCTTGCCCACACAGCCCAGGCCAGCCATCACGGCTGCATCCTTGAGGAATATGCCGCCTTTTTCGATCAGATAAGGCAGCTTCGAGGTTGTGCAGCCAAAGGTCTCCTCAGTCCATCGGGCCAGATCCTGATTGATCCGGATGAGGATGCGGTTGCCCGGTGTCCCCTTGCCGTCCCACCAGTCAAGCCCGGGGTCATTCGCAGGGTGCGCAACCCCGATCACGACTGCAGAGACGGCACCCCCCGGCCAGGCCAGCTCACTTGCCCCCTTGTTCTCCTGGATGCCCTGCCACCAGGGCACATCGAGGTTCATGCCGATTTTGGGATGGATCAGGTGGGAAGGCGAGCCCTTCAACGCTTCGACCCTGGCCACGCCAGCCACGGATGCGCCCAGGGCTTTGGCTTTTTGGATCACTGCCTGTGTCAGCTCGGCAGGAGAGGGTATGTTCGTCGTCTTTCCAGCCATGGTCTTGCCTGTTCTTCTGTTGTGTATCGGTTTGACCAATGCCGCTTCATCGTTTCTGGGA
>CAZNIP010000012.1:40473-46506 GCA_964573115.1 uncultured Desulfohalobiaceae bacterium
GCCTGTTCTTCTGTTGTGTATCGGTTTGACCAATGCCGCTTCATCGTTTCTGGGATTGTTCACCTTCGTGCTGACGGCAAAGATCTCCAGCAGATCATCGGGGCCTGGTTGAACCCTGTCCCACAGCCTGGACCTCCTGGCCAGGGGCAATGTTTCCTGGAGCCGAAACCGGTTCTGCACCTGGTGCTGATCTGCCCAGAACCCGAATCGTCCGCACATGGGGACATCACACTCTCTTCTGGAGGGGAAATCAAGCCTTCAGATCAGAATGGGCAGGATTTCAACAAGACCAGGACCGTGTTGAGGACGTCACATCTTCTTCCTTGAAACAAACCCGGCAAGGGCAGACACCTTGCCGGGTTTGCTTCATCATGGGTTTCTATATTTCTCTATATGTTGCCTTATGGACTTTCCATTGACCATTGACTTTTCAGATCCATCTGGAGATAAAGGAGTGGAGAAAACCACACTCTGAGCGATCAGAGGGTGGAAAGCCACGGATCCTTTTCGACCCGCTCTGTCCAGCTGCCTCTCCTCGCCCCTCCGCTGGCACTCTCGAACTGCTTCCCGAAAGGGTGGCCGGGCTGCCCCAGGGCGCTCGGCCCGTGGCCCGGTGACAGGGACATCCGCCATCTCTGAACGTCAACCTGCCCGAGGAGGTTCGACCATGAAGGACATCAAGCTCAAACGGGGCAACCGTGAGGTCACTTTCTCCAAGCTTCCGGAATACTTTGCCATGCGTTTGAAGCAGGGCAAGGCCTCGGATGAAAAGTCCCTGGAGGCCGCCTGCGGGAAGCCCAGGGCCGAGACCCGCCATGTTGATGCTGCAGAGACCGAAAAAATGGACATCTTTGCCGTTCGGGAGGCCGGGAGGCTGGAAGAGACCATGGACGAGCTCCGCAAGGCCCCGGCCAGCGATGTCGTCACCCACATGTACGCCCTGGACGACACCCCTGAAGGCGGGGTCATCCCCACCGGGACCATGACCCTCCAGTTCGCATCAGATGTGGGGCGGCACGAGCGGGAGCGCATCCTGGAGGAGTTTGGGCTGGAGGTTCTCGAAGACCTCGACTTCCTGGCCAATGGGCATACGGTTCGTCTGACCCAGGCCTCAAGGGAGAACCCCCTCAAGATCGCGGCCAAGCTCCAGGCCCGGCCGGAAATCCGGACTGCAGAGCCGGATTTGAGCTTTCGGATCTCCTTCAAGCACATCCCGGACGACTCGTTGTACCATGAGCAGTGGCACCTCAAGAACAGGGGCAGTTCCCTCGGCCTGGCCCAAGGGGCCGATGTCAAGGCTGAAGAGGCCTGGGACATCACCAGGGGCAGCCAGGAGGTCGTCATCTGCATCATGGATGACGGTTTCGATCTCGGCCATCCGGACTTCGATGCCCCTGGGAAGATCGTCGCCCCCCGCGACTTTGGGGGAGGGGATTTCGATCCCAGCCCCGGGATGAGCGACGACAATCACGGCACGGCCTGCGCCGGAGTGGCCCTGGCCCTGGAGAACGGGACCGGGGTTGTTGGGCTGGCCCCCCGCTGCGCCTTCATGCCGGTGAGAACATCGGGCTGGTTGTCTGACGACTCGATCAAAAAGCTCTTCCAATACGCTATCGATCACAACGCGGACGTGATCAGCTGCAGCTGGACGGCCGGATCCTGGGACTTTCCCCTCTCAGCCAAGATGAACGGGATCATCAGGAAGGCGGCCACCCAGGGCAGGGCCAACGGCAAGGGCTGTGTCATCCTCTTCGCGGCCGGCAACGAGGACCGCCCCCTGGACGGTGAAAAGGACGGCCGCACCTCGCATCAGGGGTTCGGCCTCCATCCCAATGTCATTGCGGTCGGGGCCTCCAACAGCCTGGACAGGCGCTCCCCCTACAGCAACTTCGGCCCGGAGCTCTCTCTCTGCGCCCCGTCGAGCGGTTCCCCAGGGCGTGGGGTCGTGACCACGGACCGGCGGGGCACCCAGGGCTACTCTTCAGAGGACTTCACCTCCGGGTTCGGCGGAACGTCGAGCGCAACCCCGCTTGCAGCCGGGCTGGCCGGCCTGATCCTCTCCCTGAACCCTGACCTCAGCTCGGCAGAGGTCAAACAGGTCATGATGGACACCGCGGACAAGATCGACGAGGCCAACGGCGACTATGTCCATGGCCACTCAGCGCTGTATGGCCACGGGCGCATCAACGCCCACAGGGCCCTGGCCCTGGTTGCCGGCGATGAGGGGGAAGCACAGCTGCCGCAGGCGCTCTTCATGGAGCACCGCATCAATCGGGCCATCCCCGATAACAGCCAGATGGAGGATCTCATCCACTTTCCCATGGGGGTCAACGCCCAGGGGCTCGAGGTCAGCCTGGAGATCCGCCACACCTGGCGGGGGGACTTGCGAATCACGCTCCAGACGCCCCAAGGCGCGGAGATCCTTCTGGTGGATCGGACCGGGGGCAGTCAGGACGACGTTGTCCGCAGCTTTCGTTCCTCTGACGATCCGGCCTTGTTCAGTGAGGTCATTGGAGCGCCGGCACTGGGTGACTGGCGGCTCAAGGTCATGGACATGGCCAGGCAGGATGTCGGGGTCCTGGTCAAGTGGGGCCTGGCCGTGACCTACTGAAGACCGCGCCGGGTCGGCGCCGCTTCGGGCTCTGCCTGCACAACGCGCCGTTTCTGCCCGGGAATTGAACCCCAAATCCTGCGGGGGAAAGCGATCATGTTTCTGCAAGCTCCATCGAAGACGAATCAGCCGACAGAGTCCCGGCCTGGCCAGAACCATCTTCAGAACACGGCCCGGCCCGGTCTTCACGGGACCGGGGCCGGCCTGCCCCTGTTTCTGCAGAAGAGCCCCGACTCGGTTGGGCAGTCGCACAGAGGGTCGAACCCCACGGGGCTTGGTGCGGCCATCCAACGTTCCCGCCAGGGCGGATCCGCTTTGCCGGATCAGACCAGGCAGCGATTCGAGTCCTCACTCGGCGCTGACCTCTCAGCAGTCCGGGTCCACACTGAGCCTCAGCATCACCTTCTTGCCGAATCGCTCCATGCACGGGCCATGACCATCGGTTCGGACATCCTGTTCAGCCGGGGCAGGTACACCCCCGGCAGCCGCGAGGGAGACAGGCTCCTGGCCCATGAACTGACCCATGTCATTCAGCAGTCCTCCGGGAACCTGCCAGGCGAGCGCATCGAGCCAGGCCTGTCCCTGGGGGTGCCCGACGGCAGCCTCGAGCAGGATGCCGACCGCGTTGCCGACATGCTCATGGCCGGCCGTGACCTGGGGGCCATTCCCGGCCAGGTTGGGCAGGGACGTCTGCTTCCAGCCGGTGGGCAAAGCTCTGAAGCCGTGGTTCAGCGGGATGAAGAGGATGAGGAGCAGGGCTTCGACGTCAGCGTGCTGCCTCCAGAACTGTCGTACCGGACCGGGCCGTTTGGGATCTCGGCCGACACCAGTGCGGCCCGGCTGAACCTCTTTTCTGAACAAGGCCGGGCCAGCCTGGGCTATGAATATGGTGGAGACATCTTCTACGGGGCCAGCATGGGTGATTTTCGGACCCGCTTTGGCCTCAACCCTCAGACCGGGGTCGGCAGCATGTCCCTGGGGGGCTCACATGGCGGGTTCCGCTATGGCCTCAGCGGCTCCTCAGCCGGCACGTTCGGGCTGAACCTGGGGTACGGCGCCCCCCTCCTGCCCATGCCCAGCGTCCTGGGGCAGCAGGCCGGGGCAGCCTGGGAAGGCGCCACAGCAGTGGGCGGGGCCATCCCCGAGTTCGCCTCGAACCCCATGGAGGCCTATGAGGCCTACCGGGATCAGTTCGGGGCCATGGGGGCATTTGGGCAATCCCTGAGCCGGATCTACGGGCAGCAGGGCCAGGGCGGGCTGCCTTTTGGGGCCGGCCTGAGCCTGTCCTACAATCCGGAGCAGCGATGGGTTCTCAGTGCCGGGCTCCAGGGCAGTTTTTGAGCCAGAGCGGACCTGAATCGACGCCAGAAAACCCGGAGCAGGATCAAGCCTTTGCTTCAATGCCCTGAAAAGGCTCTACGAATCATCCCCGCCAGGTTGTTCAGGATTGCCTGAGTATCTCAAAAGGTGATCCTTTCCTGAGCATCTCTTCTCCAGACGGCGGGTGAAGACAATGGCCCAAAGAAGAGCCACGAATTCCCTGAACTCTGGCGGTTCCCCATTGCGGACCACGAAATGAGAGCTCCTCTCACCGATGGCCACATCAAGCTCTTCACGTTTGCCGCCTTCAACATCCTCATCCACCCAATGAGTTTCCAGCTCGAACAGCCCGCATTCGGTGATGGCCTGAGCAAGCTTCTCAGCCTCGTCAGCTTCGAGTTGCCCTATCTCCTGCCAATCATCGCTCCACAGCTGCCCCTGCTCGCAATCTCGAGTGTTTCGGGAGAAGAAGAGGCGGCCATCCCTGGAGATGTGGATCCGCTCATTGCCGAGGCAAGTGGGCAGTTGACCGATCTTGCGGTATTCGACCACGACCTTGTCCATGATCAGTCGATGCTCCACTGGTTTCGCTCGATATCTGGAGAGGTCATATGGCCAAGAGCCTCCCAGATCGTGAGGTAATGTCTGGGCAGCACATCAACACCTCCCGACATCTGACTCGCAGTTGTGTCCCCCCACCGGTCAGGCGGCTCGACACCGGCCGCACGGGCCAAATTGTCAAAGGCGGTCTGTTTTGCTCCCAATGCACCTGTCGTGCGGTTCACATATTCATCTGGCAGACCCAGGGCGTGCCCAAACTCGTGTTCGGCGACGGAGTACCGATTTGTTGAATACGTTGTCTCAAAGGTCCTGCTCGGGGCGATCTCGACCTTGCGATTGGCTGCTTCATGAGGTGCTCCCACCGGACCCCGGGCGCTGACGATCAGTGGCTGCGACACCACGGCCGAGCGCAGCTCACTGGCCACGGCTTCAGCTCGTTGCTCTGACAGGGTCTCATTGAAGGTCCTGCCCCCTTCAGCGCTCGCGTAACCCTGAAAAACCACTGGAACGTCGGGGTCTGACGGATTTTTCGACTTCATCGCCTCTGCCAGGGTCCGCAGCCTGGCAAGATAAGGAGGCTGAACCACTGCGCTGTTTTGGGCGAACAGAACTGGCGACACACTGGCTGAGGCAATCGCCCGCTCCAGTCGTTGCCGTTCGGATCGCGCCACCTGCACACTGTTGAAATCTGGATTTTCTTGTACATCCGAAGAATACAGATCCCCAGAACCCTGCCAGTCTGCGCGGCCAGGATTCCGTGCCCGGAACCCTGAGCTGTAGTCAATGCCAGGTCCAGCCGACTTGTGCACTGTGACCTGAAAATGGGCATCTGAGGAATCCTCAACCACCCTGGGTGCTACATAGGGTCTGGCGATAAAGGGCCAGCAAGGTTTCGAGGACCGAAAGTCGTGGACAAAGGACCATCTGTCGGCAACTCTTTGCACATAATCACGGGAAAATTGCTGTTTTTGTGCGTCGGTCCAGAAAAAACGGCTGATATCCTGCCCCGAGTTCCACATGGTGAAGAGGGTGGTCACTGGAGGGGTGTTGTCGGCCTGCACATAGTTGAATTTCATTTTCACGACCGCGGCCATGAGAGACGCGCGTGGCCAATAGAAGGCGTCGAACTTGCCGTATCCAGCCGAAGGCCTGAAATCGATCGCTGATAAATGTCGATTCAGAAAGCGCTCTTTGCGCTCATCCTCCTCTTGGGTGGAACAGGCGTCGGGTCCGGTGGACGCCAGCGGCCAGGCCTGCGGCAGGCCTGCGGAGGATGGCGCATCGACCTCGGCTGCTCCGGAGTCTGAACCTGTTCCAGCGACGACAGTCTGTTCCTGGCCCATGTACCGAGGCACGCCGGCAGAGGCTTCAACCACCTGCTCATGATCTGGGGAACGATAGGGCTGTCGTTCTGACGCCTGTTGGTATGATGCATACATATCGTGATTCCTGAGGATCATCCCCTTTTGGAACGCTTCAGCTCGGCCGGAAACTGACGTCCCAGCTTGCGGTATTCTCCCGCCAACCCGACCAGGACATCC
>CAZNIP010000013.1:0-7549 GCA_964573115.1 uncultured Desulfohalobiaceae bacterium
TGTAGGGCAGGGTGGTCATCCACAGGGCCTGGAAGGGCTCCTTGAGCACGATGACCCCAGTGTAGCGGCCGGTGACCTTGACCTGGTCCAGGGGCTTCCAGTCCCCGCTGATGGGCGACTCCGACTTGGGGTCGGCGATGCGCTCAAAGGAGAACTTGACGTCTTCAGCCGTCATCTCCCCAAAGCCGTTGGTGAACTCGATGCCGGGCTTCAGGGCGAAGCTGATGTGGGTCGGGTCGACCTGCTCGATGGACTCGGCGGCTTCAAGCTGCCATTCCCAGCTGTTGCCGGGCTTGTAGGAGATGAGCTTGTTGTAGATGGTGGCGTTGACGTCTTCGTCGTAGAGGTTGGGGGCAAATCCGGGATCCAGAGTGGTGATGTCCCCGTAGTCCCTGACCCGGAGGATGTTGGAGTCCGCGGACCAGGAAACCCTGGGCCAGAGGCAGGGGGACACGGCCAGGGCGGAAGAGATGACCGAAAGTTTGATGAAGCTCCGTCTGTCCATCGGGGGGGAAGGTTTGTTCTCGGACATGGTGACACTCCTTGGGATAGGGTTCAGAGGCAGAGGGCCGGGCCATCAAAAGGCGGACAACCATGGTAAGGTTTGATTTGTGTATACATTTATATGAAAGATGATGTCATGTCAATCGACTTGTGGGAAAAAACATCGTATCTTCATTTGGTAAGGGCTTTTGCGGGGAGAAGACTGCCGTGAACACGACCAGGAAAGCGGTTCCCAAGTATATACAAATCTACGAGTGGCTCCACGGGATGGTCCGGAGGGGCAAGTTTGCGGTGGGGGAGAACCTGCCCACCGAGCAGGAGCTCGCCCGGCGGTTCCAGGTCAACCGGATGACCGTGCGCAAGGCCTTTGACAAGATGGTCCTGGAAGAGATGGTCGTCCGCACCAGGGGCAAGGGCACGGTCCTGGTCGCAGACACGCCCCGGGGCTACATCTACAATCTGGAGGTCACCACCGGCTTCTTCCATGACATGCAGCTGTACGGGGTCACCCCGGGACTGGAGCTGATCAGCAGGGAGGTCTGTCCGGCCGGCGATCTGGTCAGCCGGGCCCTGAACCTGAAGGAGGGTCAGAAGGTCATCTCCATGGTCCGCCGTTTCTGGGCCGGTGAGGAACCGGTGATGATCGAGCGGACGTTCATGTCCCATGCCGAGTTTTCAGAGCTCCTGGAGGTCGACCTGACCGGTCTCCGCTATCCGGTCCTCAAGGAGCGTTTCAACATCGTGCCCGATCATGCCAGCCAGACAGTGAGCGCCGTGATGTGCTCCCCCCAGGATCTCGACCTGCTTCGACTCCAGGGGCCCCTGCCGGGGCTGCTCCTGGAGTGCGTGGTCTACGACAGAACCGATATCCCGGTGGAGTTCGGCCAGTACCTCTATCGAAGCGACCGCTACAAGGTGAACATGCACTCGGTGGAGTACGTCTACACCAGAGCCTCGGCCGACCCGCCCGCGCCACTCCTGCCCCGAAACGGATCACGGGCCTGAGCACCGGCCGCCTGACCCGCCCGGGGTCAGCTGCGGGGCTCGACCCGTCCTCTGGTCATGGACAGGGTCCGGTCGCTGACCTGGGCCAGCCAGTCCAGATCGTGACTGACCACGATGAGGGAGGTCGACCACTGCTCCCTGGCCAGGAGCATGGCTGCCCTGGTCAGATCGGTGCTCTCCTGGTCCAGATTCGAGGTGGGCTCGTCCAGGAGGAGGACATCCGGCTGCAGCACCAGCCTGGAGGCCAGGGCCACCCGCTGCCGCTCCCCGCCTGAGAGCTGATGCCACCGCCGTCTGGCAAAACGGGCCGGAGGCAGTCCGACCATGTCCAGGGCGGCAAAGACAGCCGCCTCGTTGTGCCTGATCCCCCTGACCTTCAGACCGTAGGCCACATTGCCGTACACCGTGCGTTTGAGCAGGTACGGGGTCTGGGTGAGCAGGGTCGCCCGGCGCCTGAGGTGCTCCTGCCTGGAGCTGGAGAGGCGGTTGCGGAAGCGGATCTCTCCCTGGTCCGGGTCCTCGAGAAAGGCCAGCACCCGGAGCAGGGTGGACTTGCCGCTGCCGTTCGGCCCGACAATGCCCAGGATCGAGTCCTGGTCAATGTCCAGGTGGGGGATCTCGAGCACGGTCTGTCCGGAGTAGACCACGGCGATGCGGCGGAGCTCGTAGAGATGGGCCATGGAGTCACTCCGTCCTGCGGCGCAGGAAGGACAGGATCAGGTTGACCGCAAAGGCGATGCCCAAGAGGACCAGGCCCAGGGCAATGCCCAGCCCGAAGCGGCCCTTGTTGGTTTCCAGGGCGATGGCCGTGGTGATGGTTCTGGTGTGCCACTTGATGTTGCCCCCGACCATCATGGAGATGCCCACCTCGGACACGATCCGGCCGTAGGCGGTCACGGCCGCGGCCAGGATGGCGAATCGGGCCTCCCAGACCGTGGAGAGCATGATCTGCCGCTTGACAGCCCCCAGGGTCAGCAGTGTGGGCCGGAGCCGGTCATCCATGCTCTCCACCGCGGAAGCGGTCAGGGCAACGATGATCGGCAGGCCGAGGATGGTCTGGCCAATGGCGATGCCCGGCAGGGTGAAGAGCAGTCCGAAGTCGCCCAGGGGCCCCTGTCTGGAGACAAAGGCGTAGACCAGAAGCCCGATGACCACGGTGGGGAAGGAGAGCAGGGTGTCCACCAGGAGCCTGACGGCACGCTTGCCAGGGAAGCTCTGGTAGCCCAGGAGGAACCCCAGGGGGATGCCCAGCATCAGGCTGGCCAGGATGGACAGGGTGGAGACCCGGAGCGTGACCCCGATGGCCGAGAGGGTTTCGGGGTCCCCGGAGGCCAGGAGCTGGAACGCCCTGAGAATCCCTTGCCAGATGTAGTCCATGGCGATCCGTGTACGTTAATAGGCCGGAACAGACAAGGGCTGCCTCTGCGGTTTCACATGGTGCGGGGCTTTGATGCGACACGTGGTATGGCCGGCATGGAGCATTGAGCCGGCTCGTGAGAAAAAAGCCAATCGGGTGCACCTCTGCTCACTCATCGGGCCTTGAAGCCTTCGTTCAGCGGCCCGGCCTTTCCCGGGACAATCGTCGCATCAGGCAGGGCCAGGATCTTCCTTGCTCACAATGGCCGAGTCGGGTGTCATGATCTGAATTGTCGAACATGGTTTCTTCCATCCACCTTCAACCATCAACCATCGACCTGTCAGGCCGGCCAGCGGCAAAACTGACGGGAGACCTCCCGGCTCCCCCATGTGTGTGTTGCCGGATGCCATGGCTGGGGGAGCCGGGTTGTCGTTCAGGGGCGGGCGGGTCCGGCCGGGACCCGCCCGACGTCGAGGAGCCCAGGCAGCTACCTGGCGTTGGGGTTGAAGAGCTTTTTGCCCAGGAGCTTGAACTCCCCGATGGCCTGCTGGACATCCCCAGAGGTGATCCACTGCGAAAAGCGGTTGGCCAGATCAACCTTCACGTTCGGGCAGTTGTCCGGGTTGACCGCAATGACGCTGTACTGATTGAACAGGGACTCGTCCCCTTCCACCAGGATGTCCAGAGGGGGATTGCCGTCCTGGGAATCGGCGTACTTGATGTAGGTCCCCCGGTCGGTCAGGGTGTAGAGGTCCCGCTCGGCGGCGATCCTGATGGTGGGGAGCATGCCCTGCCCGGTTTCCACATACCAGTCGGCCTTTTCCGGGGCTTGGAGCCCGGCGTTGGACCACAGGAGGCGCTCCTTTTTGTTGGTCCCGGAGTCGTCCCCCCGGCTGGCAAATCCCTGCTCTTTTTCATCCAGGATCTGCAGGGCCTGATCCACGGACTTGCCCTTGATTCCGGCCGGGTCTCCCTTGGGGCCGATGATCACGAAGTCGTTGTACATGACCTCGACCCGGTTCACGCCGTATCCGTTCTCGATGTAAGCCTTTTCAGCCGGCGGGGCATGGACCAGGAGAACGTCCACATCGCAGTTGCGCCCAAGCTCCAGGGCCTTGCCGGTCCCGACAGCCGTCCACTTGAGCTCGATTCCGGTGTCCTTCTCAAACATGGGGCCGAGCTCGTCCAGCAGTCCGGTGTTGTCGGTGCTCGTTGTGGTGGCCATCATCAGCGTCTCGGCTCCGAGGGCTGACAAGGGGGCCAGCAGCAGGGCAACGGCAACAAGTCCTCCTAAAATGGTCAGTTTTTTCATGGCAAGATCCTCCTTTTCACCGCAGCCTCCGGCTGCGCTGAACGATTGGGTTTAAAGGTTCGGTTCGACAGGTTCCGGTTCTGCAAAGGTGTGCACGGCCTGAGGGGAGAAGCCGATGGCCACCTCGTCCCCTGGGTGCAGGCTGTGCTCGTTCACGGTCTGCCTGGTCCAGAAGGCCTGGAGCTCAGCATCCAGGACCTGGACAGCCACCCGGAAATAGAATCCCTGGCAATCGAGCTCCTTGATGCTGCCGTGCAGGATGTTCCCGTAGTCGGACCCGTTGGAGGAGACCAGTCCGATCTCTTCCGGCCTCAGGGCCAGGTGGGTGTCTCCAGGGCTGGACCCTTTGCTCACCCTGAGGTTCAAGTTCCCGACCATGGCTGATCCGTTGCTGATCCGGCACGGAAAGACGTTCTTCATGCCCACGAAAGAGGCCACGAAGGACGATGCGGGCCGTTCGAAGAGATCCTGGATCGATCCGGACTGCTGAAGACGGCCGCCCTTGATGACCGCCCCTCTGTTGGCCAGGGTGTGCACCTCGGAGAAGCTGTGCGAAACCAGGATGAAAGGGATGGCCAGCTCAGCGTGGAGGGTTTTCAGCAGCTGCCTGATCTCGTCCCGGAAGACCTGGTCCAGGGCAGAGAGGGGCTCGTCCAGGAGCAGGGCCCTGGGGTTGAGCATCAGGGACCTGGCCAGGGCGGTGCGCTGCTTTTCACCTCCGCTGAGGTTGACAGGGCTGCGGTGCAGGATGCTGCCCAGCCTGAGCTGATCCACGAGCATCTGGAACCTGGACTGGCAGACATCCTCCGGAATGGGGTGATATCTGGTGCCGTAGACGATGTTCTCCTCCACGCTCATGTGCGGGAACAGGGCATGGTCCTGGTAGACCAGGCCCAGATTCCTCGATTCCGGGGGAAGCCTGGAGATGTCCCTTCCCTGGATGACAATCCGGCCCTGGTGGAGAGGGATCAGGCCCATGACGGCCTCCAGGAGCACCGACTTGCCCGACCCGGTCGGCCCCAGCAGGGCAAAGAAGTCCGAGGGACCCACATCAAGGCTCACGTCTTCCAGGCTGAAACCCGGCAAATGAACGGAGACGTTCTCGATCTCGATCATGTGCCCTCACTGGATCTGGAAAAGAGACGCATGACGATAAAGAGACAGAAGGACAGAAGAATCAGCCACACCGCCACGGGCTGGGAGTACTTCAGGCCGTAGGCTGTAAAGCGCTCGTAGATGAGCACCGGGGCGGTCATGGGATGATAGGCCACAATGACAATGGCCCCGAACTCGCTGATCGCCCTGGCAGTGCACATGATCATCCCCAGGATCATGCTCCTCCAGGCCAGGGGAAGGGTGATGCGGACAAAGGTCGCTCCCATTCCGGCCCCCAGCCCTCTGGAAGCCTTTTCCAGCCGTTCCGGAATGGCCTCGAAACCGTTTTTGACCGTGTTCACGTAGAACGGCAGTCCGACAAAGGTCAGAACGGTGATGATGCCGGTGTAGGTTCCCATGATCTGTATCCCGATCTCGTTCAGCAAACGCCCGAAGGCATTGTTCCGGCCGGCAAGGCTCAGGATGGCGATGCCGATGACCGGGTGAGGGATCATGATCGGCAGGTCCACCAGGCCTTCGACCAGCTTCCGTCCGGGAAACTGCTTTCGTGCCAGGAGATAGGCCAGGGGGGTGCCGAAGACGAGGCAGATCAGGGCTGCGGTCATGGACGTCCCCAGGCTGCGTCCCAGGGCCTTGAGGACCTGAGGGTCCTGAATGGTCCGGACCAGGTCCATGAGCCCCGGAGCGGTGAGCATCTCCGCCAGGGGCATGGTGATGAGCAGGACGAAGGGGATGCTCAAAAAGACGAGCAGGGTGGAGAACTTGCCTCCAGTCGACGACCTGACCATGGACGCCTCACCTCTTCCTCATGCTGAATTTTCATCCGAGCCCAGCCAGAGTCTCTTTCATCTGGTCATGCATGTGCTCTGACGAGCAGCCGCCCTGTCAGGACACGCGACCTGAGCCGGTGGATTCAAAGCGTCCAGGTGCAGGCCGGGATGCCCCGGCCTGCACCTGGGAGACTCATTGGGCGATCTTCACGTGCGAGGTGAGCTCAGACGGCAGCGTGTCCTTCATCTCCCGGGAAGGCACCCTGGCCGGGACAAAAGGGGGCTGCCCCATGTTCTCGAGGATCTTCAGGCCCCCTTCGGGGTCGAGCATGTATTGGAGAAAGGCCACAGCAGCCTCGGCGTTGGCCGCGTCTTTGGTCATGGTCACCCCGTAGGTACAGGACTTGCCCTTCTTGGTGATGGTGGTTCCCGGTTCCTTGCCTGACACTTCGACCTCGGCCATGGCGTAGAAGTTGTCGTACTTGTAGTTGCCGAGATTGATGTGATCGTCCAGGGTGATGTACTCGAGGTCGTGCTGAACGGCCACGGAGAGGTACTCCCAGGCATAGTCCATGTTGCCGGACTTGAGGAGGTTGACCAGCTCCACCGACTTGGGCCGGATATTCTTTTGGGGCCGGTTGGCCAGGAGTTTCTCGAACAGACCGTCCACGCCATAGAATCTTTCCGCCAGCTGCAGAACCATCAGGGAGCGGTAGCCGCAGGGGTCGAGGTTGGGATCGGAGTGACCCCATTCCACGTCGTCGCGCTGGAGGATCTCGTACCAGTTGTCAGCCGAGATCTCGTCGGCGTAGCGGCTCTGTTCGGTGTAGGTCAGGACGAGCTGGTTGGTGGCGAAACGGATGTTCCAGGTGGCATGCTCGGGGATGAGGTTGTTGTCGATGACCTTGTAGTCAGCCGAAGCCATGATGTCGGCAGGCTTGCCCACTTCCGAGATCAGGCGGGCCATCTTGGTGCTGCCGCCGACCTCGCGCTGGACGTCGATGCCAGGGTTGGCCTGTTCGAAGTTCTTTTCCATCTTTTCCATGGGCACGGCCAGACTGCCGGCATGAAAGATGACCAGTTTGTCCTTGCTCAGGGCCTGGCCGGGAAAAGCGAACCAGGCAAGGCAGAGACACAGGGTGAGGCAACGGATCAGGCGAAAGGACATGTCAACCTCCTTGTTGAGGAATGGTGTTGAAAAAGGCCGGTTCCTGCTCGGCAGGGTATGAACCAGGGCATAGGGTGGTGCATTCGTTCTTTTTTGTCAATATATGATATTTTTCAGAAGACTGAAAAATATCATTACTAAGAATAACGTAAAAGAACAAAAATTACGGGGCGGATGCCATCTGATTTGTCCTGAAGGAAAGCCGCGAAGCAGGAAGGGGAAATGGCCTCTTAAATTGGGTCCGGTCTTCCGGACCCAATTTAAGAGGGTTGGATGACCTTGCCGGTGAGGGAGAGATCGTAACCGGAGAGGTTCTG
>CAZNIP010000013.1:7649-44787 GCA_964573115.1 uncultured Desulfohalobiaceae bacterium
AAGAGGGTTGGATGACCTTGCCGGTGAGGGAGAGATCGTAACCGGAGAGGTTCTGGGCCAGGTGGTGGAAGTCTTGACTGGCCAGGGTCTTCAGAAAGGCCTGGATGTTGTCGTCAAAGAACCGCTCTTTGCAGATGAGCAGGTCGAAGCGTTCCCAATGCATGGGGATGAAGTGCAGACCCAGCAGCCCGGCCACGGTCCTGATGCAGGGGCCGCAGTCGGCGCGTCCGGAGAGGACCTCCAGGCCCACGTCCAGGTGACGCTGGGCTTCGTGCCCATAGCCTGGGATGTGATGGGGGTCGATGTGGTGCTCGTCAAGGCTGCGGTCGAACCACAGCCTGGTCCCTGTGCCCAGGGAACGGTTGACGATGCGGATGTCCCCTGAAGCCAGGTCGGCCAGTGAGCGGATGTGCCTGGGGTTGCCCTGCTGGACGACCAGCCCCTGCTCCCGCCGGCTGAAGTTGACCACAGCCGGAAGGTGATCGAGCACGGCAGCGGCCTGGGAGAAGTTGAAGTCCTGGGAGTCCTCCTCGGCCAGATGGCTCGTGGCCATATGGCAGAGCCCCTGGCGCAGGGCCTTGAGTCCTCCCATGCTGCCGAGGTTGCCGAAAACGGCGGTGTATTCCGGATAGATTCTCATGAACAGGTTCAGGGCCTGATCAAAGAGGATGTCGTTGCTCCCGGCCACGACAAACAGGGCCGGGGCGCCAAAGATCATCCCCTCGGTCTCCGGGACGTTGATGGTGTTGTTCTCCACCCACTGC
Organism: uncultured Desulfohalobiaceae bacterium; assembly: GCA_964573115.1. Classification (GTDB taxonomy): domain Bacteria; phylum Desulfobacterota; class Desulfovibrionia; order Desulfovibrionales; family Desulfothermaceae; genus CAYOID01. The sequence continues at coordinate 8,414 of CAZNIP010000013.1, forward strand.
TGGACGAGATGCCTGGGAAAGAGCCACTTCCCGGTGACCTTGGTGGCCGGGAGGCCTTTCTCGGTGATCAGCCTGTAGACGTTCTTCTCGTGGATTCCGAGCAGGGAGGCCACTTCCTTGGTGGAGAGCAGGGCAGTCATGATCTCGACCTCAGGTGTGAGATGCAGGCACGGGCCTTGTCAGGGCGGCACGAAACAGCTGCTCATGGCCCTTGAGGCGCCGGTCTATCGAATTCAGCCCTGGATGGGAGCTGGTCCGGCTGGACACATCCAGGATGACCGGGCAAACAACGGATTTCAGGTGAAGATAAGCCAATTTCAGTGTCTTGACAAGGCGACGAGGCTGTGACGCCTCAGGGGGGGAACCGTGTTTGGAGCAGGTCTTGAGGGCAAAAAAAAGGCCGGGCGCTGGGCCCGGCCTTGGAGTCTCGATTCAGGGAGGGCAGGCTCAGTACATGCCGCCCATGCCGCCCATGCCGCCCATGCCGGCAGGGGCTCCGCCCTTGTCCTTGTCCTCTGGCTTCTCTGCCACTGCGGCCTCAGTGGTCAGGAGCAGGGAAGCAATGGATGCGGCGTTCTGCAGGGCGATCCGGGTGACCTTCTTGGGATCGATGACCCCGGACTTGACCAGGTCTTCGTACTCGCCGGTGGCGGCGTTGAAGCCGTAGCCATCCTTTTCGGCCCGAACCTTTTCAACGATGATGGAGCCTTCGAAACCGGCGTTGATGCAGATCTGGCGCAGGGGTTCGCTCAGGGACTTGCGGACCACCTCCACGCCTGCCCGCTCGTCTTCGTCGGCCGGCTTGACGCCTTCCAGGCTCTTGATGCAGCGGACCAGGGCCACACCGCCGCCAGGGACGATGCCTTCTTCCACGGCAGCCCGAGTGGCGTTGAGGGCGTCTTCAACCCTGGCTTTCTTTTCCTTCATCTCGGTCTCGGTGGCAGCGCCGACATTGATCACAGCCACACCGCCGACGATCTTGGCCAGACGCTCCTGGAGCTTTTCCCGGTCGTAGTCGGAGGTGGTCTCTTCAATCTCGGTCCGGATCTGCTTGACCCTGGCCTTGATGTCCTCGGAGCTGCCCGCGCCGTCGACGATGGTCGTGTTTTCCTTGTCGACCACAATCCTCTTGGCCTGGCCGAGCTCATTGGCGGTGGCGTTTTCGAGCTTGATGCCCACGTCCTCAGAGATCATCTGACCGCCGGTGAGCACGGCGATGTCCTGGAGCATGGCCTTGCGGCGTTCGCCAAAGCCAGGGGCCTTGACAGCGCACACGGAAAGGGTGCCGCGGAGCTTGTTGACCACCAGGGTGGCCAGGGCTTCGCCCTCGATGTCCTCGGCGATGATCAGCAGCGGCTTGGACTGCTTGGCCACCTGCTCCAGCACAGGAAGGAGGTCCTTCATGGTGGAAATTTTCTTCTCGTGGATCAGGATCATGGCGTCTTCGAGCTCGACGGTCATCTTCTCCTGATTGGTCACGAAATAGGGGGAGAGGTAGCCGCGGTCGAACTGCATCCCCTCGACGATGTCCAGGGTGTTTTCCAGGCCCTTGGCTTCCTCGACGGTGATGACCCCTTCCTTGCCGACCTTGCTCATGGCGTCAGCAATGAGGTTGCCGATGGTCACGTCGTTGTTGGCGGAAATGGTGCCGACCTGGGCGATTTCCTTTTCTTCCCTGGTGGAGTGGGTGATGTTGCCCAACTCTTTGACCACAGCTTCCACGGCCTTGTCGATGCCCCGCTTGATGGACATGGGGTTGCGCTCGGCAGCGACGAGCTTCAGGCCTTCGCTGTAGATGTTCTGGGCCAGGATGGTGGCGGTGGTGGTCCCGTCTCCAGCGATGTCGCTGGTCTTGCTGGCCACTTCCTTGACCATCTGGGCGCCCATGTTCTCGAACTTGTCCTCGAGTTCGACTTCCTTGGCCACGGTCACGCCGTCTTTGGTGATGGTCGGGGAGCCGAAGGACTTTTCAATGACCACGTTGCGGCCCTTGGGGCCGAGGGTGACCTTGACGGCTTCCGCGAGCTTGTCCACTCCGGCTCTGAGCCGATTGCGAGCATTCTCACCAAATTTGATATCTTTTGCTGGCATAATCAATCCTCCTGATTGTCTTGAAGTTGAACAGAAATGGGGGTCAGTTACTCTTCGATGATGGCCACGATGTCGTCTTCACGCATGACCAGGTGCTCTTCGCCGCCGATCTTGACCTCGGTCCCGGCATACTTGTTGAACATGACCTTGTCCCCGACCTTGACGGACATTTCCAGGCGCTTGCCGTCATCACCGAGCTTGCCGGGGCCGGCAGCCTTGATCTCGCCGCGGACCGGCTTCTCCTTGGCGGTGTCCGGGATGATGATGCCACCCTTGGTCTTTTCCTCTTCCTCCAGTCGTTTGACAAGGACACGATCGTGCAATGGTTTCAGCTTCATAATTGCTCCTCCGTCGTCTTGATTCTTTGTTTGCAGATGGGTGCAGGGCACTTGGGTTTTCGACCTTGTTAGCACTCCTTTGTGGTGAGTGCTAACAGAGGGGCATGATATTGATCCGCCGGTTTTATGCAAGAGCATAAACCATGATTTTTGGACAAAATTTGGCTAATGGCACCTTTGAAAAGAAATTAAAAGAATAATTCTAAAAAATACACAAAAAATTGGTAAAATGCTTCTATTTTCTAGATTGAACTCTTGAGGCCTGCCAGGCGATGGTCCTGGCAGGCCTCAAGCCCGGGCACGGATGAAGTCCTTGACCAGGTCCAGGAGTCTTGACTATCAGGGAACAGACCCGCCGGGCCGGCGAGATGTGGTCGCGGCGGGCACGAATCTGACGCCAAAAGACCTGGAGAGCGTATGTCAAAGCCTTGTGCCATCGGATTTGCCGGGACTGACGCCCGGACCCTCCTGAGCGGACTGACGGTGTCCACGGCCAGGAGCGAAACCTGCGGGGATCCTTTTCAGGGAGTTGTTGTCCGAGGGACTCCGGCCATGCCGGCCTTTGCCCGGCAGCAGCAATGGCCGGTGGAGTTCATCCCCACAGAGGACAATTCGGTGGAGGCCTATGCCCGGGCCGCGCGGCAGGCCCTGGACAGCGGCACGCTCGATTATCTCCTGCCGCTGCCGGAAGCCCTCCTTTTTCAGGGCCTGGTGGACAGAATGGACCAGGCCGGACTGGGCGACAGGATAGCCGGGCTGACCCGGGAAGGGGCTTTTGTCGAAGCGGACAAGATCAAGTGCAAGGAGCTCTGCGATCAGGCCTCCATCCCTGTGGCCGAGGCCTGGGCCCAGGTTGACGCCAGATCCTTTGCCCATGTTCTGGGGACCTGTCTGGAGTACATCCACGCCTATGGCGGGGCGGTCCTCAAGTACCCCTTCAGCGCCGGCGGAAAGGGGGCCAGGGTGATCCTGAACACCTGGGAGATCAAGGAGGTCTACGATGGGCTCATGCAGGACTACAAAAAGGAGTACAGGAAGGTCTTCAAGAACAATCCCTGGCCTTTGCTCATCGAGTCCAGGATGTCCGGGGTGGAGATCAGCTTCACCATCCTGGTGGACGGCCGGGGCAGCTTTCAGGTCCTGCCCACGTCCATGGATTATCCGGAACGTTTTCCAGGCCCGGCGGACAAGCGCAACCCGATCACCGGGGGCATGGGCAGCATCTCCCCCCACCCTTTTGAGTCCCCGCAGCTGCTGGACATGGTCAGGGAACGGGTGGCCAGTCCGCTCATCAAAGCCCTGAAAGACCGAAACCTCCTGCGGCCCTGCGTGCTCTACCCGGGATGCTTCGCCTCCTTTGCCCTGGACCCGGAGAACAGACTGCAGCCCAGCTCCATCAGGGTCTGCGAGGTCAATATCCGGCCGGGTGAGCCCGAGTTTCAGGCCGTGGCCAGACGAGTCCGCAATCTCGGACCGCTGGTCAGGGCCATGTTCGAGAACCAGCTGGATGAGGTCGAACCGGAGATCAGAGAGGATCAGATCAGTCTCTGCTTCGGGCTGGTCACGGGCCCTGGCGGCCCTGACGGCCAGAAGGGCTATCCCTGGAGCGTGACCAAACACGAACCTCTGGAATGGGACGAGCCGTACATGGCCAAGAAGAACATCCAGGTCGTCCCCTCAGGCATGGGGTACGACCAGGGGACAGGATACTTTTCCGACGGGACCAGAGTGGCCTACCTGAACGTCAACGGCACGGTCAAGCCGTCCCAGAGCAGGGCCGAGGTGGCGGAGAGGCTGCGCAGCCGGGTCTTGAACGCCTTTCACGGCGGCAGGATCAGGGTCATCCCCAGGGAGGACCCGAACGGCAACCGGCTGGCCTTGCGGGAGGACATCGGGGTCCAGTTTCAGGAGGCCGAGGCCCTGACAGGGTAGGAGGATGTCTCCTGGACCGGGCAATCAGCATGGTTGAGGGTGGACGGTCGAGGGAGGAAAGACGTCCCCCCTCGTGACCAAGGGCTCATGAACCCGGCCAGGTTGATCATGGCAGAAGTTTTGGGGGTGTTCCTCTTCCCGCTCCCCAGGCTGCTCCCCTTTCCAGGGAAAGCTGGCCGCAGGCCTGAGGGGGCACGAGGTGTCATTCAAGGCCCGTTTCCGGGCCCCTGACCGGAAAAGGGCCATTCCCGCCATCCGCCGAGCAGGGGGAAGTAGAGCCCCAGCCTGATGGTCTTCTTCTGGGTCAGGGCCATCAGCCGGGCGTAGAGCTCCAGCTGTCCCCGGTAGCGTTCCTTTTCCCGATCCAGAAACGCCTCCCGCCCCCCTCCGGAATGGAAGCCCGACTTGTAGTCGATGATCCAGCGGGTGCCCAGGTCGTCCACAAAGGTGCGGTCGATGACCACATTCACGAGCCGGTCCCTGATTCGTCCGCTCAGCGGCAGCTCGCAGCGATCCTCATGATGGTGGGACAGGATCCAGCGTCCGGTCTCCTGGCTGAGGCTTGAGACCAGGGCCAGGATGATCCGGTCTGCAGTCGTTTCGAGCTGATCTGCAGGCAGGCCGTGTCGCCCCACCTGATCCCGGATGCCCGGGGCCAGCCTTTTGACCCTGTCCACGTCCCAGGCGTCGATTCCCTGCCGGCAGATGATCATCAGCCACTGATGGACCACGGTGCCGGCAATCCTGACCGCTTCCCCGGCCCAGTCAAAGCTGGGCAGTTCGCCTTCGGACACGGGTTCGCTCAAAGTGGGCTCCCTGGAGGAAACCCGGACCCCAGGCTGAAGCTCGGGGAGCTTCCAGTCCAGGACCAGTCGTGTCAATCGGGGCTGGAGACGCTGATCGTCCCGGGCCCCATCCATGTTTTCAGGATCGATGCCGTTCAGCCGGGCCTCGAACTCGGGGTGAACAGCTGGCCAGAGCAGGGAGAGCAGGGCTCCGTTCTCCGGGGTCAGAGTCTGGCCGGCGGTGGCCCGAACGTGGCCCAGGAGGTGGAGATGCCTGATGGCCCTGGTGCAGGCCACATAGAGGAGCCGGCCGTCTTCGAGTGACGATTTCCGGGCCAGGACCTGCTTGATGTAGGCATAGGCCGGATCGGAGTCTGCCCCGGCCTCGGCAATGGGGGCCATGAGCAGGCTCCGGCTCTGATCCTCGGCGATCCGTTCCAGCCAGACGAGCAGCTCTCTGGGCCCGCGCCTGGGCGGCAGTCCCAGACCGGGCAGAATGACGGTGTCGAACTCCAGGCCTTTGGCCTTGTGGATGGTCATGAGCTGGACCTCCGGGCCGGCTTCAGCGTCGGGCTGGGCATAGAGCTGCATGAGCCTGTTTTCCAGGGTGGTCAGGTCAGAGAGTAGACCGGACTGGATTTCGGCCTCCAGGAGGTCCAGAAACACTGCCCCGTCCTCCAGGTCGGACATGGACCGGGTGCAGGCCGGACCGCCAAGCTGGAGCCAGGTCATTTCCACAAGGTCCCTGAGCCTGACCCGCCCCCGGAGAGGGAGGACCTTTTCCAGCACACCGGACAGCCGCAGCAGCCTTTGCCGGCCCTCTGCGGACAGCCTGGCCAGGCAACGGTCATCAAAGAGGCCGTCCAGGACAGTCCGGTTCGGCTCCCCGCCCGCCAGAGCGTCCAGGTCGGCCAGGCTCAGACCGCACCAGGGTGCCCTGAGGATGGCCAGCCAGGCCAGTCTGTCCGCAGGGTGGGAGAGTGCCCTGGCCAGGGCCATCAGGTCCTGGACCACCTGGCGCTCGGCCAGGGCTTCGATCTCCATGGCCTGGAAGCGGACCCCTGCTTCCCTGAGGACAGGGACGATGGCCGCCAGGTGGCTCCGGCTCCGGACGAGCACGGCCGCGGTTTCTCCGGGTCCGGACTGCCGGGTCTGCTTGAGGATCTCAAGAACGGCCCGGGCTTCGGCCTCCGGGCTGCGCTCACAAAAGGGGTGGATGGAGACCGCAGGTTCCTGGCCCTCAAGGTCGAGCACCGATCTGGAGGGCATGAAGGGCACGGCCCCGAGGACCGAATCCTCCTCTGGGGGAAAGACCAGGGGGAACGCGGCGTTGACCCAGTTCACAATGGACTGATCGGAACGGAAGTTCATCGACAGCTGGAGAAAGGTCAGAGGGACCTGCCTCAAACCCTGGACCCTGGCCCTGAGAAAGAGACCCACCTCGGCCTCTCGAAACCCGTAGATCGACTGCATGGGGTCGCCCACGGCAAAGAAGGTCCGGCCGTCATCGGGCTGCCATCCGGCTGTCAGCCGGTCCAGGAGCTCGAACTGGGTCAGGCTCGTGTCCTGGAACTCGTCCATGAGGATGTGCTGGATCCGGTAGTCCAGGGACAGAGCCAGGTCCGTGGGGCTGTCCTCGCCGCCGAGGGCCTCCAGGGCCCGGATGGAGACTTCGACGAAATCAACGTCCCCGGTGTCCTGAAAGACGAGCTCGAGCTGGGCTGCGGCCAGCTTGAGGACCTCTGCCAGGTCGAGCATGACCGACCACTGTCCCTGACTGTACACTGGCGAGGGCAGGGTGCGCAGACCGTGCAGATGGTCCCGGAGCGGGCCTGAGGCGGCCAGGTTGGAGACCAGGGCCTGCCACAGCCCTTTCATCTCTTCGCAGCGAACCTTGCGGGCCGGATCCCTGGCGGCGGAGGGGGCTGGAAAGCCCTGGGCCTTGGTCACCGAGGACCGCCACTCGCCCTTTCTGGTCAGGAGCATCTCGGCCAGCCCCAGCCAGGCCGGCAGATCAGCGATGTCCGTCCCGGGGAGATTCTCCAGGTCCAGGCAGGCCGTGATCTCGGACCGGGCAGATCGGGCCTGGAGGTTCCGGGCGGCATAGCGGGCACAGTCCAGGAGCTCAGCTGCGAACCGTTCCGGGATGGCTGAACGGACCTCCTCCAGGGCATCCCTGATGACCCGCTGCAGACCTGATTCCAGGACCTGTCTGATGCGGTCTTCATCGTCCCATGCGGTCAGGTGCCGCAGCCACTGGTCCCGTCTGGCCAGCATGGCCATCAGGAGCTGCCGGAGCTTCAGGGCGTCGTTGTCCAGATGGAGGAGCAGGGCGGACACCGGCCCTGCCTGCTCAGGATCGGTCCAGACCAGGTCGATGGTCCTCTGGGCAGCTTCCTGGAAGAGATCCTCGGGATGCTCGGAGATGCGCAGGGTCCCTCCGGCATTGGAGAGCACCGGCATGCTGGAGGTCAGGAAAGCGGACAGGGCGTCAACAGTCTGGACACGGAGCCGCCCGGGGCTGGCAGCGAGTTCCCAGCCAAGGAGCCTGTCCTGGTCCAGGACCGTTCTGGCCAGCTCCCAGGTTGTTTGCTGATGGCCCTTGTCCGGAGGCTCCGGGTTGCCGGCCCGGTCCAGGGCCAGGATGATCCGGCGGCGCATTTCAGCGGCAGCCTTGCGGGTGAAGGTGATGGCCAGGATCTCTTCAGGGTTGGAGACCGTGGCCAGGAGTCGCAGGTATCGCTGCGTCAGGAGCTCGGTCTTGCCGGCACCGGCCGGGGCCTGGACGATGAAGGACAGCCCGGGGTCAAGGGCCTGTTCCCGTTCTCTGGCGTCGGCGACCACAGGGGTCATGGCAGGTCCTCTGAAGCGGGCCGCAGGCGGTGCTCGTGAATCCGGCACAAGGGTTGCAGACCGCAGGAGCGGCAGCTTTTGGTCCCCTGCTGGGGTTCGACCCGGGCGAAGCCCTGGCGGATCTCCAGGGCCAGGCGGGACAGCTTTTCCCTCCAGGATTCCAGGAGACGGTCCCAGGGCAGAGCCTCTGGGAGGGACTGCAGAGGCTTGACCCCGGGGAGGATGTCCTCTTCGGCGGCCACTCCAAGGAAACGGGAACGGTTCAGCCCGACCTGGGCAAAGGCCGCCCCGGCCACGTCCCTGGACACCGACAGGACATAGAGCGGCAGCTGAGGTTCGCTGACCCGGTCGTCAAACCAGCTGGCCAGGGATGGCCGTCCGGTCTTGTAGTCGATGATGACCGCCCGCCCGTCCTCCAGGACGTCGATCCGGTCAGCCTGGAGGGTCAAGCGCAGGCCCTCGATCTCCAGGGAGCTGGACCGTTCCAGCTGAACAACGCGAAAAGGCGGGCGTTGTCGATCCAGCTCCAGCCATTGGGCCAGAAGCCTTTCCAGACGGACCTGTTCGAGGGCTCTGATATGCCGGTTCAGGGTGGCCGGCCACCTGGAGGCGGCCCTGTTCAGCGCCGAGTTGGCGGCATGCTGGATCACGGAGTCCCGGGCTTGCTGAGACAGATCGGCCAGGTTTGCTTGGTGCTTGAGCTCCGACCACAGGGCGTCAAGGGCGGTATGGACCAGAATGCCCCGCATCCTGGCATCCATGCCGGGGGTCGGGTTTTCGATCCCGGCGGCCAGGAGACGGTGTTCGGCAAAGCCGCGAAAGGGGCACACCGCCTGGGCCCTGAAAAAGGATGTCCCCCCATGGAGATGCGTTCCGCAGTCAAGGGACGGGGCCAGGTCATCATCCAGGGTCTCTGTCTGACGGGTCTGCCGGATGTGCGTCCACAGCCCGTCATCCGGCGGCAGGTCGAGCTCCTGGACCGTGGTCAGCGGCAGATCGAGGATCAGGGGGCTTGGCTCCAGCTCAAGGCCCTGCTCCTGAGCAGGGCAGCTGATGATGATCTCGGGGCTGCTGCTGAGCATCCTCCCGGTCAGGGACCGGGCAAAGGCCAGCTCTCGGCTGGCGGAGGCGTGGGGCAGGTTCAGGCTGTGCTGAAGCCAGCCCGGGAGCAGAGGGTTGGGCCTGGGGGGAGGCGGCCAGGATTCCCCGCTGAGGCCCATGATCCACAGGTGATCGAAGGAGAGTCCGGCGGCTTCCAAAGGGCCCATGATCTGGACCGGAACGTCGGGGGATTGAGGCTGAAAAGCCGTCTCCGAGCAGAGCTGGCTGATCAGTCCGGCGGCCCGGTTCAGGGTCATGGGGCCGCTGATGAGGTCCAGCCTGGAGAACCTCTGCAGGACCTGGCGGTAGGCAGCCAGGGCCTGGTGCTCGTGACTGCTCAGCCCCCGATCCCCGGGCCAGCCGAGGAGCTCTGAGGCTGTGCTCAGATCCCTGGCCCAGACACTGGGCAGCTGGCTTTTCGGCCAGGCCCGGACAGTGGACAGAAACTCCTGGATCCGTTCGATCAAAATCGGGCATCCGGCCATGGAGCCCAGCTGGCCATGGGCCCTGTCCAGGAGGGAGCCCAGAAGGGAGTGGGGGATGGAGGACTCCCCTCTTTCCCGGACATGGGCGTCGACAAGGGCTCTGGCCGAGGACTCGGAAGCCCACCCGGCCAGAAAGGGGGAGCGGCAGATTTCGCTCAGGACATGGATGTCCACTGGATCGCGGGCCAGCCAGAACATGAGCAGCCCGGTCCGGACCACCGGCTCCTCGGACAGGCCTGGCCCCAGGGAGATGTTGAAGGCCGCTCCATCCTGGTCAGCCTGGCCGAGGCGCTGCTCCGGATGCAGGATTTCCTGAAACGTGGCCGCGATTCGCGTCCGGATCCGGCTGATGTCCGGGACGATGACCCCGATCCGCTGGCTGGTCTGGTCGTCCAGCAGCCCCCTGACCCATCTGGCCGCTGTCCTGATCTCAGCTTCCGGGTCGGGCAGGCTGACTCTCCGGCAGCGGCTGGAAAAATCCGGAGGCCTCAGCTCCAGGAGGCTGGTCTGCATGGCCTGCAGCCGGGCCAGCAGGCTGGACTGCTGAGGGGAGAACTCGTCGAATCCGGCCAGGATGAGCTCTGTGGGCGGGTTGAGCTGACCGCTCTGAAAGAGGTCGCCCACGAGGTCCGGGAGACGGGCCTGGTCCAGCCAGTTCGAGGTCTGAAGATGGTCTTCGAACTCCCGGGCCCAGGTGAGGAAGGCTTCGGTTTCCGGAGTCGGTGACTGGCTCAGGGTGGTGCGGCCGATGGTCCACTCCTGGATCAGGGTCCAGGCCTGCCGGGCCAGCCGCGAGGCGGTCCGGCTGGAAAAGAGCTCCTGCCCTGAAGGGGATCGGCTGATGACCGACTCCCAGATCAGGCCCTCCTGCTCGGGGCTCAGGAGCATGGGCAGCCTGATCCGGCCATGCAGTCCCTGCTCCATGACGGCCCGTTCAAAACAGCGGTGCAGCCAGGCCGACCAGGGCACGATGTCCGGGGACCCCCAGGCCTGGAGGCCCCGCTGTTCCTGCCTGGCGGCGAAGCCGTTCAGGAGATGCCGGCTGAGCCTGCGGTTGACCGTGATCACCGTGGTCTGTCCGGCAGCCAGCTCCCAGAGCCTGTCCTGGGGAATGACCTTTCTGCTGGGCGTGTTGGCCATCTCTCAACGTCGGTTTGCGCCGGATCCTGGAACGTCACCCGGAACGGCCGGGTGCGGCAGGGAGGAGCCCAGCCGCCGCGGCCATGGGGACGGGATCAGACACTCAGGCATGATTTGCCGGACTGCAGCCACTGGGTCAGAAACGTTCCGGCATAGAAGACGGAGATTCCGAGCTGTTCCAGGTCTTCGACAACACCGAAGTTTTCAGCGCACCGTCTGCAGGCCATGACCTCAACCCCGTCGTCCAGCATGGTCCTGACCGTGTCCTGGAGCTGGCCGTCTTCAGCCAGCAGCCTGGCCGAAGGGCCCCAGACCATGAGGCAGACCCGGTCCCACCAGGATTTGAGCCTGGAGTTGTGCCCGTACATGAAGACCATGTTCATGGCCACATCCTTGTCCCGGCTGGTCCAGATGATGAGCAGCTCCTGCACGTCCGACGTCATGGCGCATCTCCTTGGTTTCTCGCGATCATGGTCAGGGTATGGCCCTCCCGGGAGGATATGGATCAGGCCAGCCTTTCAATGCGCAGTTTTTCAATGGCCCGCTCCGAGGATGTTTCGACCACGAAGCGGCATCCAGCCTCGATGATGAACTCCCCAGGGTCAGGGATGTGCCGGAGCCTGGCCATGACCAGCCCGCCCACAGTGTGCGACTCCTTGACCGGGAGCTCGAGATCCAGGAGATCGTTGGCTTCGGAAATCGGCAGGCGGGAATCGACGATGAACACATCGTCGTTGATCTTTTTGACCTTGCCCCGCTTCTTGGGCAGGTACTCCTCAAAGTCGAACCCCATGTCGATCTCGCCGACCACCTCTTCCAGGATGTCCTCCATGGTGATCATGCCCACGGCCGATCCGAACTCGTCGACCACGATGGCCATGTGGTCCTCTCTGCCCTGGAGGATGGGCATGAGCTGATCAATGGTCTGGTAGGTGGAGACAAAGTAGGCCGGCTGAACGAGGTCTTTGAGGTTGGTGTGCTGCAGCTCAGGGTTCATGAGGTCCCAGGTGGACAGGGTGACCACCCCGAAGATGTTGGAGATGTTGTGCTCATAGACCGGAAGCCGGTTGAAGCCGTGCCTGCGGACCAGCGAGATGGCCTCCCTGGTGGTCTGGTGCCTGTTGATGGCCGTGATCTCGGCCACCGGGACCATGGCCTCCCCCACGGTGGTCTCGCTGAATCTGATGGCCCGCTTGATCCGGGTGCGGTCGAATTGATCCACGCCAGAGGAGCGCTCGGACATTTCCAGGACGCTTCTGATCTGCTCCCTGGTGATGAACAGGTTGGTGGCCGATTTGCCCCCACCGGTGATTCTGGCGGCCCAGCCGGCCACCAGGGAGAAGATGAAGATGATCGGGGCAAAGAGAATGGAAAACCAGCGCAGGGGATAGACGATGATCGGGGCCAGGGTGTTCGATGTCTGCTGGTAGACGCTCTTGGGCACGATTTCGCCCAGGATGAGGAAGATCGGGGTGTAGACGAGGAAGGCCACGATGTCCCCCCTGATGCCGATGGCCTCGATCATGAGCACCGTGCCCAGGGTGGTCAGCACGATCGTGGAAATGTTCGTCCCCACCAGGGTGGTGCCCAGGAGGATCTCCGGGCGCTGAAAGAGATGCAGGATCAGCCGGGCCCCTTTGTTGCCCTGGTTGGCCAGATGATGCAGGCGCATCTTGTCCGAGTTGACCAGGGCGATCTCCGAGCCGGAGAAAAAGCCTTTCAGCAGCAGGAGCAGGAGCATGGCTCCGAGGGTCAGCACAACGTCCACGTCAGTTCACCCCTTGAGCGTCGTCTCTGTTCGCGGTCGGGTTGTCGGATTGGGCCAGCCGGTCCGAGGACGAGGCTTCGTCAGGCGGTCCTGACGGCTCTTCCGGTTCGGGGCTCTCGCCCATGGACACCCTGACTTTGGCGATGCGGTGGCCGTCCATTTCCAGAATCGTGATCTCCACCCCTTCGACAACCACTCGGTCCCCCTCCCTGGGCAATCGGTCCAAATGCCGGAAGGCCACGCCGCCTATGGTCGTCATGCGCGGGTCCTCCAGGCCGAAGTGGGTCAGGTTGTTGAAGTCGGTCAGCTTCATTTCCCCGGGGACCTCGTACATGTTTTCATCCCGCTCCTGATAGAGCTCGCTGCCGTGAACCGAGCCCACCACGTGTCCGAAGATGAAGTTGAGGACGTCGGTGATCGTGATGAAGCCCTCCACGCCTCCGAATTCGTTCAGGCAGACCGCGGCCCGGACGTTTCTGTCCTGAAAAAAATCAAACATCTCGTCGACCTTTTTGGTCAAAGGCACGACCACGGGCTCGTGCATGATCCTGTCCAGGCTGACGGTGCTCAGGTCGACGTTGTCCAGAATCAGGCGCAGGACCCCTTCGGCGTGGAGAAAGCCCACCAGATTGTCCCGGTGATGGCGGCAGACAGGAACCCGGCTGTGCCTGTAGGTCTTGAACTGCTCGATGAGCTCGGGCACCGGGAGCCCGGCATCCAGGAAGCGGGTCCTGGTGCGGGGAATCATGATCTCCACGATTTCGGTGTCGTTGGCGTCCAGGAGATGGTGGATCAGGGCCCGCTCGGTGGCGTCCAGCTCCCCGCCCTTGGCCACCTCCTCCACAAGGGACCGGAACTCGTCCACTCGAAGGATGTTCTCCGGCCCTTTTTCCTGCCCCACGATCATGGTCGTGATCCCATCGGCCACCAGACGGATGATCCAGCGCAGGGGAGTGATGAGCTTGACCCAGGCGTTGATGGGCACGGCCACCAGGTTGGTGCTCACCCGGACCGGATTGGCCACGGCGATGGTCTTGGGGGTGAGCTCTCCGAACAGGAGCAGGAGGGTGACCATGAGAACAATGGCTATGGTCCCGGCCTTTTCCGGACCGTAGAGGACCATGAGGATTCCGGTCATGTTGGCGGCGGCAGCGATGTTGACCAGCTCGTTGCCGCAGAGGATGGAGATGATCAGCCGTCTGGGCTGATCCAGCAGGGCGTGAAGGGTTTCCGAGCGGGGGTTCCGTTCCCGGCGGAGCTGCTGAAAGTCGAGTCTGGACAGGGAGAAGAGCGCGGTTTCCGACCCGGAAAAAAAGGCTGACCCAGCCAGGAGGACAACCTGCAGCCCGATTCGAAAGACCATCTCCGGGGAGGAGAGCAGGTCGGGATCGAATCGCAGGAAGCTGACCAGAGCATTCCAGAGCTCATGCAGGTCGAAGAGGGCCTCGGACACGGGGTCAATCCTTTGCTCTTGCTGTGGAGCCGGAAGGCGGTTTCAAACAGGGGCATCATATGACGTCAAGAATCCAATTTCATTGTCACTTCTCACGTTCGGGCCCGAATGTCAAATCTCAGAACCAATTCTGGGCCACGCCGTGACAGGCCACCTGGCGACCGTCGGGCAGGACCTGGAGCTCGGGGAACTCCCTGCGGCAAATGTCCCGGCAGTGCCTGCAGCGGCCATGGAAGACGCATCCCGGGGGGAGGTTGATCGGCGTGGGCACCTCGCCTTTGAGCTTGACGTGCTGCCCTTTTTTCTGGCCCAGCCGGGGGATGGCCGAGAGCAGGGCCCGGGTGTAGGGATGGCGGGGATTGGCAAAGAGATCGGCAGTTTCTGCCAGCTCGCACACCGTGCCCAGGTACATGACCGCCACACGGGTGGAGATGTGCTCCACCACCGAGAGGTCGTGAGCGATGAACAGGTAGGTCAGCCCCCTCTGTTCCTGGGCGTCGAGCATCAGATTCAGGATCTGGGCCTGGATGGACACGTCCAGTGCGGAAATCGGTTCGTCGGCCACGATGAACTCGGGATCCACCACCAGGGCCCGGGCAATGCTGATCCGCTGCCGCTGCCCCCCGGAGAACTCATGGGGCAGCCGGGAGAGCCACTGGGGGTCCCCGCCGACCTGGAGCATGACTTCGTCCAGCCAGTCCCTGGCTTCCCCGTTGGACAGCTCCGGGAAATGAAATTTGAGCGGTTCCTCCAGGATCTTGACCACTCTCTTGCGGGGGTTCAGGGAGGCGTAAGGGTCCTGGAAGACCATCTGCATCTTGTGCCGGAAAGGGAGCATCTGTCTGGGCGAGAGCTGGTCGATGCGCGTGTTCCGGTAATGGACCTGACCGCTGTCCGGGGGGTGCAGACCGATGACGGCCCGGCCGAGGGTGGATTTGCCGCAGCCGCTCTCCCCGACCACGCTGAAGGTCTCTCCTTCGGCAATGTCGAAGCTGACGTTGTTGATGGCCTTGACGATGGTCCTGGAGCGGTGGAAGCGCCCCTTGGACCAGGTCAGCTGGTCGAGCAGTCCACCGGAGATGTCGAAGGTCTTGTACAGCCTGTCGACCTTGAGGAGAGAAGCCTTATCAGCTCTGTGCGCGTCGTTCATATCAGGTGACCTGTTGTGATGCGGCTGCAGGAGCTCGCTGGAGAGCCGCACGAAGTCAGCATAAGGGAGTCAGTCCGGCCGCTGGCCTGCCTGACGGGTCGATGGTTGAAGGTTGAGGGAAGAAAACATGAAGTTGAACATGAAAAAATAAAGAGTATTTTGGCTTCCCTGTTGCCGCTGCCTCTCCTTGCGACGCGTTGCAGCCTCCTCTGTCACTGAAAGAGGTGACAGGCGATCATGCGTTCCCTGGACTGAATGGGCGTGAGCCTGGGGGATTGCCGGGAACAGAGATCTCCGGCCTGTGCACAGCGGGGGTGAAAGGAACATCCGGGAGGGATGCTGGTCAGCGTGGGCATGGTCCCCGGAATCTGGTTCAGCCTCCTGCCGCGATGATCCCCCTGGGGCAGGGCGGCAATGAGCCCCTGGGTGTAGGGATGCTGAGGGTCGCTGACCACGTCGTCAGTGGGGCCCTGTTCAACGATCTGGCCGGCATACATGACCGCGATCTTTTCCGTGGTTTCCGAGACCACGGCCAGGTCGTGGGTGATCAGGATCAGGCCCATGTCCTCCCTGGTGCAGAGCTCCATGAACAGATCCATGATTTCCGCCTGGATGGTCACGTCCAGGGCCGTTGTCGGCTCGTCGG
Organism: uncultured Desulfohalobiaceae bacterium; assembly: GCA_964573115.1. Lineage (GTDB taxonomy): Bacteria > Desulfobacterota > Desulfovibrionia > Desulfovibrionales > Desulfothermaceae > CAYOID01. Next base: position 24,156 of record CAZNIP010000013.1, read on the forward strand.
CGATGATCAGCTGGGGGTTGTTGAGCAGGGCGATGGCGATGATGATCCGCTGGCGCATGCCTCCGGAGAACTCGTGGGGATACTGCTCCAGGCGTCGTTCAGGGGAAGGGATGTGCACCTGACGAAGCTTTTCCACAGCCATGCCCGCAGCCGCCCTGTCGCTGATGTTCTGGTGGGCCTGGATGGTTTCGATCATCTGGGTTCCGATGGTCAGGACCGGATTGAGGGTCATCATGGGGTCCTGGAAGACCATGTTGATCATGTTCCCCCGGATGTCCCGCAGCTCCTCAAAGGGCAGGGAGCTGATGTCCCGGCCCTGGAAGAGGACCTGGCCCCCGGCAATGTACCCGGGTTTGCTGATGAGATTGATGATGGAGAACCCGGCTACGGATTTGCCGGCCCCGCTCTCTCCAACCAGGCCGAGGCGCTCGCCGCTGTTCAGGGAAAAGGTGACTCCGTTCAGGGCAGTCAGGTCGCCGCCGCGGAGGGCGAAGTTGACCACCAGGTCCTTGACTTCAAGCAGGTGCGTCATGGATGAGTCCTCAGCCCTTGTAGAGTTTGGGATTGAGGGCGTCCCGGAGGAAGTCCCCCAGCAGGTTGACCGCCAGGACCAGGATGACCAGGAGGATTCCCGGAAAGGCGGTGATCCACCAGGAGCCGCTGAAGATGTACTCGAACCCCGAGTTGATGAGCGAACCCAGGGATGGCCGGGTGACCGGCATGCCCAGGCCGAGGAAGGACAGGGCGGCCTCGCTCATGACCGCGTTGGCGACCTGAATGGTGGACAGGACCAGGATCGGGGACATGCAGTTGGGCAGAATGTGCAGCCACATGATGCGCTGGGAGTTGAACCCGGCCACCCGGGCGGCCTCGACGTACTCCTTCTTCTTTTCCGCCAGGACCGAGGCCCGGACTGTTCTGGCATACTGGGGCCACTGAGCCAGACCGATGACGATGATCAGGAACGGCACGGCGATTTCGCCGAAGCGGCCAACGCCAATGGCCGCCTGCAGAACCGCGCTGATGAAGATGGCCACCATGAGATAGGAAAAGGACAGCTGGACATCGGCCATGCGCATGAAAAAGGAATCCAGCCGGCCGCCGAAGTAGCCGGAGACGAGCCCGACCACGATGCCCAGGAAGGCCTGGAGGAGCACGGCAAAGATGCCGATGGTGATGGAGATGCGCATGCCGTAGATCATGGTCGACAGGAGGTCTCTGCCCTGGGCGTCGGTGCCCATGAGGTAGTCGGCCATGCCCCCATCCATCCAGACCGGCGGCGTCTCGGCAGCCAGGATGTCGATGTTGGCCGGGTCGTAGGGGTTGTAGGGGGAGATCCAGGGGGCCAGAAAGGCGCAGACAAAGAGAACGACAAAGATCACCAGGCTGACGATGGCCACCTTGTCCCGCTTGAAGCTGTACCAGAGGTAGGAGTTCTTGAAGCGCAGCCAACGTCGTCTCATGCCGCCCCCGTGATGCGCACGGTTGGATTGACCACGCCGTAGATGATGTCCACCACCGTGTTGACCACGACCATGACCAGGCCGACGAACATGAGGTAGGCCACCAGCAGGGAGGTGTCGGAGCGCTCGACAGCTTCCATGAACAGAAAGCCCAGGCCCTGCCACTGGAACACGGTCTCGGTCAGGATGGTGAAGGCGATGGTGATCCCCAGCTGGACCCCGCCCACGGTGATCACCGGGAGCAGGGTGTTCTTGAAGGCGTGCAGGAACCAGATCCGGGACTTCTTCAGCCCTTTGGCCCAGGAGTACTTGATGTACTCGGTCTCCAGGACTTCCATCATCTCCGAGCGGATCAGCCTGATGAACAGCGGGAGCATGATGGAGGACAGGGAGATGGAGGGCAGCAGGAGGTGCAGCCAGCCGTCAAGGGTCAGAAAACCGGTCTGCCAGCCGCCGATGTCCACGGTGGCCCCCCGGCCGAAAGAGGGCAGCCAGCCGAGCTGGACCGAAAAGAGGTAGATGCCCATGATGGCGGTCAGGAAGACCGGGATGGAGACCCCGACGATGCTGATCCCCATGATGAATCTGGAGAGGACATGCCGGGGCTTGATGGCCGAGTAGATGCCCAGGGGGATGGACAGGGCGATGATGATCAGGGAGCTGACCAGGACGAGCTCGATGGTGGCCGGGGCTTTGGACAGGATGACGCTGGTGGCCGGCTTCTTGTAGAAGAAGGATTTACCCAGGTCGCCGCGCATGGCGTCCTTGAGAAAGCGTCCGAACTGGACCGGGACCGGGTCGTTGAGCCCCAGCTCGTCCCGCAGGGCTTCCCGTTCAGCCTCGGACACGGAGATGCCGGTGATCTGCCGGATCGGGTCGCCCACGTTGTGCTTGATGGCGAACCCGATGACGCTGATCACGAACATGACCACGAAGGCCTGGATGATGCGGCGAATGATGAACGCGACCATGACACATCCGGATGGCTTTCCCCTGCCGGCTCCTCACGAGCAGGGAGTGGAACGGGGCTCACAGAGCGGCCATGAACAAAGAGAGGGCAGGCCACGCTGCGTTGACCTGCCCTACATCATTTCCCCCTTGAAAATCAAGGAGATCTTTATTCGATGACCAAGTCCCCGAAATAGGGGAAGTTCATGACGTTGACGATGGGCTTGATGCGCAGGTTCTCCTTCCCGGCCCAGGAGAGGTGCTGCCAGTGCAGGGGCACAAAGGCGGCGTCCTTGTAGAGGATCCGTTCCACGTCCTTGAGCATCTGGGTCCGTTTCTCAACATCGGTCTCGCTCTGGCAGGCCATGATCAGCTCGTCGACCCTGGGGTTGCAGTAGTTGCCGCTGTTGTACTGGCCGTAGCCGGTCTCCTTGTTCGGGCACATGAGCAGGAACTCGGTGTAGTTGGCCGAGTCCTCGGTGTCCGGGTGCCAGCCGATCATCTGGATGTCGGCCACCTGGGCATCGAATTTGTCCCAGTACTGGGCCTTGGGCATGGTGTTCAAGTTGACCTTGATGTTGATCCTGCCCAGCATGGACACGGCCGCCTCGGCAATCTTCTCGTCGTTCACGTAGCGGTTGTTCGGGGCGATCATGGAGCACTCGAACCCGTCGGCATAGCCGGCTTCGGCCATGAGCTCCTTGGCCCTGTCCAGGTCGTAGCGGGGTTCGAGGTCCTCGACATAGCCGAGGTAGCCTTCCGGGGCCTGCTGTCCGGCAGCGGTGGCCCTGCCCTTCATGATCTTCTCGGCGATGCCTTCATTGTTGATGGCGTGGACAATGGCCTGGCGGACCTTCTGGTTCTGGAACTCGGGCCTGCGTTCCTGGTTGAGCTGGAAAGTGATGATCCGGCTTCCGGGGAGGGTGGCCAGCTTGACGCCGTCGGTCTTGCTGATGCGGCTGTAGTCCTGGGGCGGGACCGGCATGATGAAGTCCACGTCTCCGGAGAGCAGGGCGGCCACCCTGGTGGCGTCCTTCTTGATCGGGGTGAAGATGATCTCGTCCACGTTGCCCGGGGACTCGGTGTCCCAGTAGTCCTCATACTCCTCAAAGACGACCCGGACGCCCTGCTGCCGCTCCGTGACCATGTACTTCCCGGTGCCGGATTCATTGGTGTTGGCAAAGGAGTAACCGGTCTTGACAATGGCGTCCTTTGGCTTTCCCTCTTCATCAGTTCCGGTGTAATACTTGCTGTCCATGGGAAAGATGTAGGTGGCCATGTTCAGGAGCAGTGGATAGGGTTTTTTGGTGATCAGGTCCACTGTGTGACTGTCAACAGCCTCAGCCCCGACAAAAGGCTCGAACAACCCTTTAAAGTCCTGGCTTCTTTTGAGGCGTTTCACTGTCCAGACCACATCTTTGGCCGTGAAGGGGTTGCCGGTGTGGAAGGTGACTCCTTTGCGGAGGTGAAAACGGACCGTTGTTTCGTTCAGCCGCTCCCACTTGGTGGCCAGCCTGGGTTCGAACTCCATATCCTGGGTCCAGCGGATCAGGGGGTCAAAGACCATGTGCGAGTACTGGAGCATGCCCCCGGAGAGCTGGACCTGGGGGTCCAGAGAGACAGGATCGGCGTCCATAGCCAGTTTGAGGGTCTTGGCCTGCACGGTGCCCACCAGCACCAGGCACAGGCCCAGGCCAAGGATGAGGTGAAGCAGTTTTTTCATGGTCTACCTCCTGAAAGTTGGATGTGATTTAAAGATTTTCATGACTTAGCATCAAGAAAGAAAATGTTCAAGCTCAAAGGAAGAAACCGTGTTTCATCGGCGCCCCCCGGGAGTGTCTCAGCCTGCCAGGTCGGCCGGATCGATGGTCCCGCAGAACTTTTTCAGGTAGCGAACCGGATGGTACGATTCCTTGGCTTTGCGCAGACCGGGGTCCCCCAGGTCCTGCTCCCGGTTGACAAAGGCGTAGGACGAGCCGGACTGGGCCAGGAACATCTGATTGATGGCCTGATAGACCCCTTTGTGCCCCGGGCAGCCCTTTTCAAAATGGATGACCAGAGTCTGGGCATCCAGGGGTTCGGCAATGGAGTAGGCGACCATGTTCCCCTCCACGTCGAGTCCGCCGCCAAAGATGTCCCGGAGGTGCCTCCAGTCGTGGAAGGTGTTCAGAATGGCCTGATTCTCGGCTTCCAGGGTGGTGGAATCTTCGCAGTCCCTCCAGAGGCACCATTCGGTCTGCAGGGTGAGGGCTTTTTCGATCTTCTCTTCGTCCAGGTGATGGTAGGTGGCGTCATACTTGCGCAGGAACTGGCGCAGGAGGTTCTTCTTCTTGTGATACTTGTTTCCTTTGAGGTTGATGAGCTCTTCAACCGAGTAGATGTAGTCCCAGTGATCCCGGTTCGGCACCAGGTCGACAGCCGAGCCGAGCTGCTCGCTCCAGATCTGAAACAGATGTTCGGGGATCCTGGTGAAGGCTGTCCTGCCGTCAAGCGTGCTCCTGAGCATGGAGGACCAGTCCATGTCAGACCACGGGCCAACAGGTGCCCAGTACTCCAGGGTGGGATGATGCTGCCTGATCCAGACGGCCTGATCGGTCCAGGCCCATTCCAGACCGTAGATGTCTCTCCAGGCCCAGATGTTGACGAAGCTGTAGTCTGAAGCGCTTTGCGGACACAGGTCGAAGAGGCGTTTATAGTCGGCCTGGCTTTCCAGGGACAGGGGATGGAATGAGAGCGGCATTCTTGACTCCTGAGTTCTTGATGTGCTGTTTGCGGGCCAGCATGCTGTAGACGGACCAGTCCTTGAGGCAGAACAGGAGGACCATGATCGTGGCCTGGACCACCTGGGAGACGAGCATGGAGACCCAGACGCCTGTGGCCGAGCCGACAATCACATGCCCCAGGACATAGGCCAGGGGGAGGCGGATGGTCCAGACAGCGGTGCCGATCGCGAACATGTTGTACCTGGTGGCCCCGGCTCCAATGAAGGCCCCGCCCAGAATGAGCCCGGTGGCTGTGAAAGGGATGGCCAGGATGTTGTAGTGCAGGTAATTGACGATTTCTGCCTGGACGGCAGGGACTGCGGACAGGAGTTCGGCCACGGGCTCGATGAGCACCCAGAGCAGCATGGCCAGGAGAATGACCAGCCCGGTGCCCATCAACCAGGTCCGCAGGCCGATCCGCTTGGCCCCGGGAAAATCGCCATGTCCGAGTTCGTGCCCGACCAGAATGGAGGCGGTCATGTTGAAGGCCACGGCAGGCAGGAAGAGGATGGATTCGACCCGGAGCCCGGCGGCCATGGCCGCCAGGGCCGTGATGTTGCCCGTGGGCAGGCTGGCGGTGATGGAGAAGAGGACCAGGTAGGCGGTCTGCCACATGGCCTGCATGAATCCCGCCGGCCAGGCCACCTGCCACAGATAGGGCAAGGCCCGTCGGCTCCACTTCCAGGGCGGGAAGCCGGACGGCTTGAGCCAGCCCCTGAAGGTGAGGATGGTCAGGTTGAAGAGGCACCCGGCGCACACCGAGCCGAAAGTGGCCCAGGCCAGCCCGCGAAAGCCGATTTCCGGCAATCCGAAGAGCCCGAAGCAGAGGCCGAAGTCGCCAATGGTGTTGCTCGCGGTGACGATGACCATGCTGATCAGGGGAACGAAGACCTGTTTCTGGGCCCGGAAGACGGCATTGGACATGATGAACAGGGAATAGACCGGCAGCAGGAGGAGATAGAGCCGGAGAAACGTGTCCGTGATGGGGCGAATGTCTGCCGGGGCCTGGAGCAGGGCCAGCAGAGACGGCCGGAAGAGGAAGCTGACTATGGTCAGGATCAGGCTGGCCAGGACCACCAGACCCAGGCAGAGGGTGACATACCGCCGGGCCCGAAGGGCCTTGCCGGCCCCCAGGGATTGGCTGATGGCCGACACCGCCCCGTTGGCCAGAGCCATGGCGATGATCAGAAAAAAGAACAGGGCCTGGGTGATCATGCCCAGGGAGGCCTGGACCCGGTCATTGATCTGCCCGGCCACGTACACGTCCACAAACCCGATGAGAAAATGGAAGAGCATCATCGCGGTCTGAGGCCAGGCCAGTCTCCAGATGGTCCTGATCTGGGAAGGCACGGGTGGACTGCTGGAGGTTTCCTGCATGGACACGTTCAGCTGTCAGTGTTGCCGCCGGCAAAGCTGACGATTCGATGGTTGGAGGTTGCGGGGCGATGGCTTCAAAGGCAGCGGGGCCGATCGGGTCGCCTCACCGCATGACCCCTGACTGGCGGTCAGTTCGGGCCAGCCACGGATGGTCCCGGTTGAGAACCTGTGAATGAATAAGGATCGACCCGGGGGTCGTCAATGGCTGGTGCGAGTCAGCCCGTGCCGTCCTGTCCAGCCCTGTTGAGGAGCCACATGTCGGCCAGGACCAGAAGGACCATGGCCTTGAGCACTGGGACGATGCGCGGGATGGCGGAGACATCGTGCCGGCCTTTGATCTGCAGCGACACTTCCTGGCCCTGGGCATTGAGGGTTTGCTGGGAGCGATAGATGGATGGGATGGGCTTGACCGCTGCCCTGACCACAAGGTTCTGACCAGAGGAGATCCCGCCGAGGATCCCCCCGGCGTTGTTTCTGGTGAAGCCGTTCTGGCCAAGGGGATCATTGTTCTGACTGCCGAGCATCTCAGCGGCATCCATGCCGGCCCCGATCTCGACGGCCTTGATCGCTCCGACGCTCATCAGGGCATGGGCCAGCCGGGCGTCGAGTTTGTCAAAAACCGGCTCCCCGAGCCCGGCCGGGATGTTCGTGGCCTGGATCTCCACCAGGCCGCCAATGCTGTCGCCGGCTTCCTTGACCTGTTTGACTTTTTTGTCCCAGAGCTGAACCACAGAGGGGTCGGGAGCGAAAAAAGGCCTTTCCTGGGCCTTGTCCGGAGAGATGATCTCAGCTTCGACCCCTCCGATCTCCTTGGTGTAGGCGAACACGGCCACGTTGAACCGGTTCAGGAACTGCTGGGCGACAGCCCCGCCCACGACCCGGGAAACGGTCTCCCGGGCCGAGGCCCTGCCGCCCCCCCGATAGTCCCGGATCCCGTACTTGGTGGCATAGGTGTAGTCAGCATGCCCGGGACGATAGACGTCCTTGATCTGATCGTAGTCCCGTGAGCGCTGATCCTCATTCCGGATGACAAAACCGATGGGTGTGCCCGTGGTGGTGCCTTCAAAGACTCCAGAGAGGATGGAGACCTGATCGGTCTCCCTTCTGGCGGTGCTGGCCGGGGACTGACCAGGCTTCCTCCGGTCCAGCTCCTGTTGAATGATCTCTTCATTCAGGTCCACGCCTGGCGGGCAGCCGTCGATCACCCCGCCAAGGGCCGGGCCGTGGGACTCCCCAAAGGTGGTCAGCCGAAACAGTCGTCCAAATGTGTTTCCGGACATACGGGTCATCCTGTCAAGGCAATGGTCAAGGTCTTCACTTGCGACACCAGGCCCTGTACATGGACTGCAGGGTCTCCTGATCATAGGAGGGGCGATCGTACATGCCCCTTTTCATGCGCTGGCTCCAGCTCTCGTAAAGGATCAGGGCGGCAGCGACAGAGACGTTGAAGCTCTGGACCATGCCCACCATGGGAATGAAGAGCTCCTGGCCGGCGAGGTCGGCCAGTTCAGGACTGACCCCGCGATGCTCGTTGCCCAGAATGACGGCTGTCGGCCTGGTCAGGTCCCAGGAGGTCAGCGGCCTGGCTTCGGGGCTGAAGCCAGTCCGGGCGATCTGAAAACCCTGGCCTGTGAGCTCCTCGATCATGGGCCTGCCCTGTGTGTGCATCTTCCGCTCCACCCACTTGATGGCCGAGGCCGAGCTCTTCCTGCCCAGGGCTGGAAAGACCTCGTCGGTGTAGTACAGATGGACCAGCGGGACTCCGAAAGCGTCGCAGCTCCTGAGAATGGCCGAGACGTTGTGCGGGTCGTGAATGTTGTCCAGGATCAGGGTCAGGTCCTTTTGACGATGGGCCAGGACCTCCCTGATCCGCTGCTTTCTGCGAGCCGTTCGATCGGAAGAGGGCATACTGCCGGTTTGCTTTCCAGTCGCCATGTCCGTACACTGCTCTCCTGCTCTGCTCCAGACCGGGAGCTCAAGCCCGGTCAAAGAGAGAAGCTGTGCGCATTCGCAAAGATCGACTTCACTGCCAGGAGTGCCGATAAAATGCAAGGGATTTTTATGGACTCAGCCATCAAGGTCAAAATCAAATATCTCCTCCCCGAAGCCAGGACACAGGGGCTGCAGTACTCCACGGCCCATGCCGCGGGCCTGGATCTCCGGGCCTGGACAGAGGGCCAGGAGGTGGACATCGAACCAGGCCGGCGAGTCCCGTTCGGGACCGGAATGGCCCTGGAAATCGAGACCCCGGGCATTGCCGGGTTTGTCTTTTCTCGAAGCGGTCTGGGAACCAAGCAGGGGATCGTGGTCAGTCAGGGGGTCGGGGTCATCGATCCCGATTACCGGGGAGAGATCATCGTCTCTCTGATGAACACCTCCCCGGCAGTCCGGACCATCACCCACGGCCAGCGGGTGGCCCAGCTCGTCTTCATGCCGGCCTTTCAGGCTCAGCTCGTGGAGGCGGCAGAACTGGGAGAGACCGTTCGCGGGGCCGGAGGTTTCGGACATTCCGGGAGCCACTGATGTCAGCCCTGCTCCAGCTCCGAGGCCGCTTGTTCCACAGACGCCCGCATGGCGGACCGGGCCTGGGCAATTTTCTGCTGCAGGGCCGGATCCTGGATGGCCAGGATCTGTGCGGCCAGCCAGGCGGCGTTTTTGGCCCCGACGCTGCCCAGGGCCAGCGTGCCGACTGGAAAGCCCGGAGGCATCTGCACCGTGGACAGGAGTGCGTCCAGGCCGCCAAGGGACGAGGCGTTCAAGGGCACTCCGAGGACCGGTTTTTCGGTCTGGGCGGCCACGGCCCCGGCCAGGTGCGCAGCCAGTCCGGCAGCGCAGATGAAGACCTGGGTGCCCTGCTCCTCAAGGGTGCGGATGAGCTCCCTGGTCCGGTCCGGGGTTCTGTGGGCCGAGGTCACGGTGAAGGTTGCCGTGATGCCCAGCTCGTCCAGGACCTTTTTGGCTGGGAGCATGGCCTCCTTGTCGGATATGCTGCCCATGAAAATGGCCACCTGTGTCATGCGCTCTCTCCTTGTCAGCCCAGCCTTTTGTGCGCTGAGGATGTGGGTTGAGGCTCAAAGAGGACCCCTGCTCGTGACAGCATGTGCTCTTCCTGACAGAGCCAGGGTGATCGAGGAAGAAACAGCACGTTGTCAAGCATCCCAAAAATGTGCCGGTTGACCTTTGTGCACCGGCGTCGACCACCAACCATTTCCGGAGGTCCACCGTCAAGATGATTCCGTTCATTGATATCCAGGCCCAGTTTGCCCGAATCGAGTCCTCAGTCCGGAAGCGGATCGACGATGTTTTCAAGCACGGGCAGTTCATCATGGGCCCTGAAGTGGCAGAGCTCGAGGACAGGCTGGCTGGCTTCTGCCAGACCCGTCATGCCGTGGTCTGCTCTTCCGGGACAGATGCCCTGCTCATGGCCCTGATGGCCCACGATATCGGTCCGGGAGACCTGGTCCTGACCTCTCCGTTCACCTTTGTGGCCACAGGCGAGGTCATCAGTCTTCTGGGTGCCACCCCGGTTTTTGTGGATGTGAACCCCATGACCTATAACCTCGATCCGGACAAATTGAAACAGGCCATTGCAGCGGCCCGGAAACAGGATGGACAGGCCCACCCGCTTCCCAGGGCGGTGCTGGAGGCTGACCCGCCCCTGAAGCCCAGGGCGGTGATCAGCGTCGACCTCTTCGGCATCCCGGCCGACTACCAGAGTCTGGAGCCCGTGTGCCAGGAGGAGGGGCTGGCGCTCATCGAGGATGCGGCCCAGTCCTTTGGGGCCAGGCTGAATGAGCGTCCTGCAGGTTCCTTCGGGGATGCGGGCTGCACCTCGTTTTTCCCGGCCAAGCCTCTGGGGGGCTTTGGCGACAGCGGGGCCGTGCTGACCGATGACCGGGACCTGGTTCAGGAGCTCTGCTCCATCAGGGTCCACGGCCAGGGAGCGACCAAGTACCTGAACAGAAGAGTGGGACTCAACGCCAGGATGGACACCCTGCAGGCGGCCATGCTCCTGCCCAAGCTGGACATCCTTCCGGAGGAGCTGGACAGGCGCCAGGAGGTGGCCCAGGCCTATTCGACCGGTCTGAGCGGTTTGGACCCCCAGCTGAGGCTGCCCTCTGTCCCCAGGGGATGCAGATCGGCCTGGGCTCAGTACTCCATCCGGATCAAGGGCAGGGACCAGCTGCAGGAGCACCTCAGGGAGCGCGGCATTCCCACAGCAGTCTACTATCAATGCCCCCTCCATCTCCAGGAGGCTTTCGCAGGACTGGGGTACGGACAGGGGGACATGCCTGTTTCAGAGATCCTGGCCCATGAGATGTGCTCCCTGCCGATGCATCCCTACTTGCCACTTGACCAGGTTCAGCAAATAGTGGATATTATTGGGAGCTGGATTCAGAAGAGGCCAAATTCGAATTCGCTTGCCTGATGTGCATCGACGCCTGATCCTCTAACGGGTTGTGGGGGAGCCATGATTCTGGGTATCGACGTGGGTGGAACCCATACTGACGCTGTTCTGCTCAACAAACAGGGCCTTCTGGCCTCGGCCAAGGTGGTCACCAACCACGACAACCTCCTGGAGTCGGTGCATGAGGCCCTGGAGGTCATCCTCAAAGAGCATGCCGATCTCGACCTGAGACGCTTCAACCTCTCCACAACGCTGTGCACCAATGCCATTGTTCAGGACGAGCTCAGCAACGTGGGGGTGCTCGTCACTGCCGGACCCGGTATCGATCCGGCCCAGCACGCTATCGGGGATCACTACACCGTGCTGTCCGGCGGCCTGGACCATCGCGGAAGCGAGATCAAGCCGCTGGACCTGGACGCGAGCCTGAAGTGCGTTGAAGACGCTCTCCAGCAGGGGGTGCGGGTCTTCTCCGTGGTCTCCAAGTTCTCGCCGAGAAACCCAAAGCATGAAGAGCAGCTGGCTGAACTCATCGGGGACAGGTGCGATTTCAAGACCCTGGGACACACCCTGTCCGGGCAGCTCAACTTTCCCCGGCGCATCGCCACATCGTACTACAACAGCGCAGTCTGGCCCATCTTTAACAGCTTCGCCAATTCGGTGACCGAGTCCCTGAAGGATTTCGGCCTGAATCCTCCCCACGTGAACATCCTCAAAGCCGACGGGGGGACCATGACCCTGTCCCAGGCCAGGCAGACGCCGGTGGAGTCCATCTTTTCCGGTCCCTCGGCGAGCATCATGGGCATCATGGCCCTGTGCGACATCCGGGAGGACGCCCTGATGCTGGACATCGGCGGAACAACCACGGATGTGGCCGTGTTTGCCGGGGGCGATCCCTTGATCGAGGCGGAGTCGGTTGAGCTGGCCCATCGTCCGACCCTGGTCCGGGCCATGAAGAGCAAATCCATTGGACTGGGAGGGGATTCGGCCGTGACCGCGGTGGACGGCCGGCTTCAGGTCGGACCGAAGCGCCTGGGGGCCTGCATGGCTCAGGGAGGAGCCTGTCCCACCCTCGTGGATGCCTTGAACTGCGTCAAGAGCTTTGCCTACGGGGACACCCAGGCTTCGGACAGGGGCATGAATGAGCTCGGGGCCCTGGTCGGACAGTCCTGCGAGCAGGTCTCCTGGGAGGTCATCAGGGCGGTCTGCGAGCGGATCAGGGAGGAAACCGGGCAGATGCTGGATGAGATCAACGAGCGGCCGGTGTATACGGTCCATGAGCTCCTTGAGTACCGGAAGATTCAGCCCAGGAAGATCTACCTCATGGGCGGACCGGCCAAGGTGCTGGCTCCCTTTTTGAGCAAGGTCTTCGGCATGGCGGTCCTGGTCCCGGACAACTACGCCGTGGCCAACGCCCTGGGTGCGGCCCTGGCCAAGCCCACCATGCAGGCCGAGCTCTTTGCGGACACGGAAAAGAGGATCATGACCATCCCGGTTCTCGGAGTCAGGGAGGAGATTTCCACCCGGTACTCGCTGGAAAAGGCCAGGTACGACGTGGTCGAGCATCTGGTCTCCTACCTCCAGAACCGCCTGGACTGGCCCATTCCCCACTCTGAAGCTGAGATCATTGAAGAGAGCGCCATGAACATGGTCAAAGACGTCTACCAGGTGGGGCAGGACATCCGGGTCAAATGCCAGATCAAGCCGGGGATCTCTCCGGACTATGAACATGCCGTGAGGTGCTTATGCAAAGAGCATTGAACTCTCTGGGCGTTGTCTTCTTCCCCGCCTTTGACTGGGCCATCACCTCCACCCATCCGGAACGGCAGGAACGGCTGCTGTACACCATGGACCAGCTCAAAGAGGAGGGGGTCTTCGATATCCCTGGAATCCGCGAGTACAAGCCGGATGTGGCCGGCCTGAAAGACATCCGCAAGGTCCATTTCTGCTTCCCGGACACCAGCTCCAACGTGACGCACTCCCACCTCATCTCAGCCGGCGGAGCGATCAAGGCCGGGAGGCTCTTTGCCGAGAAGCAGGAAAAAAAGGCCTTTGCCCTGGTCAGGCCCCCGGGTCACCATGCCATGAAGGTGGTCCACGGGGGCCGCGGCTTCTGCAACGTGAACATGGAAGCCATCATGGTCGAACATCTCCGGGACCACTACGGATACCGGAAGGTGGCCATCGTGGACACCGACTGCCACCATGGGGACGGGACCCAGGACGTCTACTGGCACGATCCGGACACGCTGTACATCTCCATCCACCAGGACGGGCGGACCCTGTTTCCGGGAACAGGGTTCCCCGGCGAAATGGGCGGGCCCAAAGCCATGGGACGGACCGTGAACATCCCCCTGCCGCCGTCCACTTCGGATGAAGGCTTTCTCCATGTCATCGATCACGCCGTCATGCCGATTCTGGAGGATTTTCAGCCGGAGATCGTCATCAATTCCGCCGGGCAGGACAACCATTTCACCGACCCGATCACCAACATGAACTTCTCAGCCCAGGGCTATGCCGCCCTGAGCCAGCGTCTTGACCCGGACATCGCCGTTCTGGAGGGAGGCTACGCCATCCAGGGGGCCCTGCCCTATGTCAATCTGGGCATCGTCCTGGCCATGGCCGGGCTGGACTACAGCTGTGTCCGCGAACCGGACTACGACCCGGAAGCCCTCCGCCAGCAGCGCAGGATCACCGATTATATCCAGCGGGTGGCCGAGGTCAGCGTCCAGAACTACTTCGAGCCGAAATCTGGAGACATCAGCCGGGAAAAGCAGGATCAGTACTTTGTCCGCTCCAAAGAGATCTTCTACGACACCTCCTTCATCACCGAGCGGCAGCGGGAGTTTCTCCTGGACTGCGATCACTGCCCTGGTCTGCTGCGCATCGAGACCTCCTCCAGCCGATACAAGAACTGCCTGGGCATCGAGATTCCCAGGCAGGCCTGCGAGCACTGCCGGGAGGAGGGCTTGAGGCAGTTTGAACTCAGCCAGACCAATGACAAGCTGACCAACATCCAGTTCATCAACCGACCCGAGGGCATAGTCACCAGGTACACGCCGTAACGTCCAGCCCGGGAAGGATGGGCCATGCACAACGAAACGGAAAAACTCCGTCTCCTTGAGGCCATTGATTCTCTGCAGCGGGAGCTCGTGGTGATTTCCTCCGACCATGTCATCCTGGCCGCCAACAGGTATGCCAAGGAGAAGTACGGTCACGACATGGTCGGGATGTCCTGCCATCAGAAGTACTTCAACTGCAACAGACCCTGCACTCGCTGTCCGGCCGAGCGGCTGAACGGCGTCCCTGTCGTGTCGGTGAGCGCATGCGCCGACGACAAGCTCAATCTTGAGGAGGGGTATTTGTGCTACCCCCTCTGTACTGGAGGCCAAATGGAAGGCATTGTCAGGCTGGATTTCGACCCCCCGAAGGTGGGTCGCCTGGAGAAGAAGCTGGAACGCTCGAACGCGTTTCTGCACAATCTGATCATGAGCTCGGTGGATGGGGTCATCTCGGCGGACATGACCGGCAAGGTCCTGGTCTTCAACGATGCTGCCGCGGAGATCCTCGGGTATTCCAAGGACGAGGCCCTGGACAGCCTGGATATCCGGTCCATCTATCCCGGTGACGGGGCCCGGCAGATCATGAAGCTCCTCCGCGGGGGCCAGTACGGTGAACAGGGCAAGCTCAAGGCCTACCAGATCGATGTGGTCCACAAGAGCGGGGAGCTCGTGCCCATCCTGCTCAACGCCTCCATCGTCTATGAGAAAGGCCAGGAGGCGGCCACCATCGGCTTTTTCCATGACATGCGGGACACCATCAAGATGGAGAAGGAGCTGGAAGAGACCAGGATACAGCTCTTTCAGTCCGCCAAGATGGCTGCCCTGGGCAAGCTGGCCGCCGGGGTGGCCCACCAGATCAACAACCCCCTGGGAGGGATCAGCCTGTTCGCCCAGCTCCTCCTGGAGGAGTACACCCTGGAAGGCGAGGCCCGGAAAGACGTGCAGCGGATCCTCGAAGACGCTCAGCGCTGCCGGGACACGGTCAAGGAACTCCTGGAGTTCGCCAGGCAGTCCACGGCCGACACCAAGCCGGAGGATCTGAACCGGGCCCTGTCCAGGACCCTGTTTCTCCTGGAAAAGCACGCCATCTTCCAGAACATCGAAATCGTCAAGGATTTCGACCCTGAACTGCCCATGGTCTCCTGCGACCTGCAGCAGATGAGCCACGTGTTCATGAACCTGGTTTTGAACGCTGCCGAGGCCATGGAGGGAAGCGGCACGCTGTCCATCATCACCCGGACCAAGACAGGGGAAAAAGTCCATATTTCCATTGCCGACACCGGCCCGGGGATCCCCAAGGAGGTCCTCTCGAACATCTTCGACCCCTTTTTCACGACCAAAGAGGCCGGCAAGGGGACCGGGCTGGGGTTGAGCGTGGCCTACCGGATCGTCCAGAATCACGGCGGGAGGCTCTCAGCCTGGAACAATCCGGAACAGGGGGCCACCTTCAGGATCGAGCTGCCTGTCAGTCCGCCCATCGAGGAGTCGGAGCATGGATGAGCATGAGTACCCCCTGAACGTTCTGGTGGTGGATGACGAAGAGAGCATCCGCCTGGCCGTGGAGCGGGTCCTGAGGCGCATGGGCTGCCAGGTCCACATGGCCGGCCATGGGGAAGAGGGGCTGGAGATCGTGTCCAGCGAAAAGATCTCCCTGGTCTTTCTTGACCTGAAGATGCCCGGCATCGACGGGATGGAGGTCCACAAGAGGATCAGGCAGATCGACGACACGATCCTGGTGATCATCATCACCGGCTACGCCACGATCGAAACAGCCATCGAGGCCATGAAGCAGGGGGCCTACGACTTCATCCCCAAGCCCTTTGAGGTCGACCAGTTCCGGCTCGTGGCCAAGCGGGCCATCGAGCACATTGAGCTCAGTCACGACGCGGCGCGGCTGGAGGAAGAGCAGCGCAGAACCCTGTTTGACCTCAGCACGGAAAAGAGCCGGACCCGGTCCATTGTCGAGGCCCTGCCCAACGGGGTCATGGTCACGAACAGCAACGGCCAGGTGGTGCTCATGAACGAAGCCGTCAAACGGCACCTGAACCTCAACCCGGGATGCGAGATCGGCCAGAGGGTCGAGGACTACGTGACAGACGAGGGCCTGTGCTCCTTTGTGCACGACATTCCAAGCACCTGCCGGGGCGAAGAGGATGAGCCCTCCTGCGAGCTGAGTCTGGACGAGGACAAGCACCTCCTGGTCAAGGCCAGCCCGATTCATGGCGATGACCAGGAGTATCTGGGATCGGTGGTCGTGTTTGCCGACATCTCGCCGATCAAGAAGCTGGACAAGCTCAAGTCCGAGTTCGTGGCCAAGGTCTCCCATGAGCTTCGCTCGCCACTGTCGACCATTCACGAGCAGATGGCCCTGGTCATTCAGGACATGCTCGAACAGGAACCGGTGGACCGGGATCAGCAGATTCTGAGCCGCATGCAGGAGAGGACCAAGGGTCTGATCAAGCTGGTGGAAGACCTGCTGGACCTCTCCAGGCTCGAGGCCGGGGCCGCCTATCAGGAACCTCAGGACGTCTCCATTCAGGACCTCCTGCCCCGGCTGGTGGACATGCTCCGGGACCAGGCCGGGGAAAAGGAACAGACGCTTCAGCTGTCCATGCCTGACGACCCGCTCCGGCCGGTCCATGCCGACCCCAACGCCCTGGAATGCGTGTTCAACAACCTGATTTCCAACGCCATCAAGTACTCTCCTGAAGGCGGCTCGATCGAGGTTCGCCTGGAATCGGCCGACAAAGCTCTCAGAGTCCATGTCCAGGACGATGGGTTCGGCATTGACCCCAAGGATCAGGAGCGGATCTTTGAGCGGTTCTACCGGGTCAAGAATGCCAAGACCAGGCTGATCACCGGAAGCGGGCTGGGGCTGCCCATCGTCAAGGGCATCCTGGACGACCTCGGGGGGCGGATCGCTGTCCAGAGCGAGCCCGGTCAGGGCAGCACCTTCACGGTCATCCTGCCCACAACGCAGTGAGGTTTGTGTCTGTGCCCCTGTCACCAGTGGACATCTACCGGGACATCCTGCCCAAGACCAACTGCCGGGACTGCGGATTCCCCACCTGCCTGGCCTTTGCCGCCAAGGTGGTCTCTGAGCAGCTGCCCCTGTCCACCTGCCCCCATATCCGGCCTGAGATCCTCGAATCCGCTCAGGAAGAGCTGAAACAACAGTACGCCTCAGGGAAATGGCTCAAAAGGGACGCTGCCGCCGATGCCCTGGCCTGGGCCAGAGAACGCTCGGCCTCCATGGTCCTCTCAGACCTGCCCGGGCGGATCGGGGGCCAGCTCGAGGAGCACGGCGGGCACCAGGTCCTGAAGCTCCCCTACTTCAACGGGGCTGTCCTGATCAGCCCGGATCGGGTTGTCAACGAAGACGGCTCAGAGCTGTCCAGGCCGGAGCAGGTCTTTGTCTTCAATCACCTGGCCCAGGGGGGCAGCAGCCTGCCCCAGGGGCAGTGGACCGATTTTTCCCAGTTCCCGAACACGGTCTCCAAGGTCAAGTCCATGGCCGCCCATGTGGAAAAGCCCCTGGCCGAGACGTTCGGGACCAGAAGAGAGGCCCTGCGCCAGGCTGGGCTGGGGCTTGGGGCTGAAGATCAGACCGGACGTTTCAGCTCCGCCGACCTGGCCCTCTGTTTTGCCCCTCTGCCCAGGGTTCCGCTCCTGCTCCTGCATTGGGACGGGGACCCGGAGGAGGGGTTCTCCCCGGACATCAAGATCCTGTTCGACTCCACGGCCAACGACCATCTGGACATCGAGTCCATGCTCTTTCTGTGCGAGCGTCTGGTGCACCTCCTGATCGAAGCCGGTTCCCGCCTCAGCCCTTCCGAAGCCCTTTCCTGATCCCGCCCCTGTCAGTTGTGCCGCTGGCAAAACTGACCGCATGCGCTCCCGGCTGAAGAGGCCGGGGGAACGCATCTGATGTCCCTGGGCATGCCGGCGGCTGCATTCTCAAGAAGACCGCATCGCAGACACAGCCTTTTCAGCTCGCCTGTTGGCGAAGAGGTGCGCCTGAACAGCCATGAGGAGGATCCATGTCGAGAAGATCGACATGTGGCGTAAAATCCAGCATGCATGGTTTTTGCTTGTAAGGTTCTCGATTCCATGGGCTTTGCCGTGCAGGCAGGGCTGAAGCCAGCCCGTCGTGAGGGAAAATGCCACAGAGCCGGCCGCTGGCCTCAACCGGGGTGTCTGGGTGTCTGTCTTTAATTATTTGAAATGCAATATAAATTTTATTTTGGAGGTCTGTCCCGTTTTTGGTACGCCCCTTGCCTCTTATGAATAAGAGAAAAGAAGAGCCTTTCATCAACACAAGGAGGCGGACCATGGCACGGAGAACTCAGAACGGACAGACCTGGACCGGATATGGGTCGTCGTTTTCAAGGGAAAAAGACCGGGACTTCAGGCAGCAGCATGGGGTGGACGCCATTCTGGGCGGACAGGTCTGGAGGATCAAGCCGGATGAGGAAGCCAAGGCAGCCACACCGTGCATCTGGATGCAGGCGGGCGTGGTTCGCTTCAAGCCCTGCAACAACTTCTATGACTGCACCACCTGCACTTTTGATCAGGGCATGCGAACCAAGGTGGCCCAGGGCAGGCAGCTCAGCTGGCAGGAAGCCATGCGGAGGAGGTCCGGGCTGGACAGGGTCTGCCGGCACACGCTCACCGGCCGGATCGGCCACCGGAGCTGCCCCTACAACTACGAGTGCTCGGCCTGCGATTTCGACCAGTACTTCGAGGACGTCCTGAGCCCCAAGACCGGCAGCCAGGTCAATGAAACATACACGGTCAAAGGTTTTGATCTCCCGGTCGGCTACTATTTTCATCAGGGCCACACCTGGGCCAGGATCGAAAGCGGAGGCATGATCCGGGTCGGGATGGACGACTTCTCCACCAAGCTCTTTGGGAGCATGGACGGCTTTCAGCTGCCGGTCATGGGCAAGGTCGTTGAGCACGACAATCCCGCCTGGGGCATGAGCAGAAAGGACAACACGGCTGACATGCTCTCCCCGGTGGAGGGGATCATTGTCGAAGTCAACAGCACCATCCGGGAGAACCCCGGGCTGGCCAGCGCCAAACCCTATGAAGAGGGGTGGGTCTTCCTCGTTCGGCACAACGAGATCAAAAAGACGATGAAACGCCTCATGGAAGATACTGACGGCGTGGAGTGGCTGAGCAGCGAAGTCTCGACCCTGGAGCACATGATCGAAGAGGTGGCCGGCCCCCTGGCTGCGGACGGAGGTCAGCTGGCACCGGACATCTACGGCAATCTGCCGGGCTTGAACTGGAACTCCCTGACCAAGACCTTTTTGAAGTCAGGCTGAGAAGCGGAGACAGGCCGCGGGTGCGGGGGTGGACCTCCAGCCGTGGCCTGTCCCGGATCACGACCTTTGGACACGGCCGGGAGGGACGGGGGCATGAGTGACAAGCTGACCACGCGGCAGGACCGTACCCAGGAGTGCATCTGGATGCAGGCCGGGGTGGTCCCGTTCAAGCACTGCAGGAACGAGTACAGGTGTTCGTTATGCAGCTATGATCAGGCTCTGCGCAGGACTGCCGAACAGAACAGGGTCCTGCGGGAGCAGTCCAGGACGCCTTCTTCGAAACGGGCCCACATCGAGCACTGGGCCGAACGGCTCAAGAGAAGGCCTGTGCTGCAGAGGCCATGCCTGCACAGCCTGAAGAAAGAGGTGGAGTTCAGGCCCTGCTCCAGGGAGTACCAGTGCCCGCAGTGCGATTTCCATCAGTTCTTCCAGGATGTGTTCACCGTTCAGGCCGTCCTGACGCCGGTTGACCTTCTGGAAATCCACGGGGTGCACGTCCCTCAGGGGTACTACCTCCACCCCGGGCATGCCTGGGCAAAATTGGAGGAGAACAGCATCGTCCGCATCGGGCTGGATGAGTTCGCCCTCAGGCTGATGGGTCCCCTGGATCGGGTTCAGACTCCGCTGGTGGGGAAAGAGGTCCGCAAAGGTGAGCCGGCTTTCACCGTTGTCAGGGGGGAGCACCAGGCCAGGGTCCTCTCCCCGGTCACTGGCGTCGTCCTCGAGGTCAACCCTGAGCTGCAGCGGGAATCGACTCAGGCGCATTCCAGCCCTTACGCCCAGGGATGGTTTGTCCAGGTCTATGCGACAGAGCTTCGGAGCGAGCTCAGGGAGATGATGCTCGGGCAGGAAGCCGGGGAGTTCCTGTCCTCTGAACTGGACAAGCTCTATGGCCTGATCGAGGAGGTCCAGGGACCCCTGGCGGCTGATGGCGGAGTGCTCGTGGACGATGTCTACGGCAACCTGCCGGGGGCGGACTGGTCCAGGCTCTGTTCCACGTTCGGGCTGCTGCCTGATTCAAACCTGGATGAACAGGTTTGAATCAGTCTTCAGCCCGGCCGCCGGCAAAGCTGGTATGAAACTTCGGTATAAAGAACCCCTCAGCCTTCGGCAGCTCCCCTGAGTACAGGGGAGCAGTCAGAGGAGCCAGCTTGAAAGTTTCTGCCCTGATCCAACTGGCCCAGTCGACGAACTCCTCTGCAAGTCGGAAATCTTTTCTTCCCTCAACCTTCAACCCTCAACCCTCGACCTTCAGCCCGGCCAGAGGCCGGGCTGAAACCTTTCT
>CAZNIP010000014.1:0-14165 GCA_964573115.1 uncultured Desulfohalobiaceae bacterium
TCCAGCTATCCCCAGGCCCAGGCTTCGTTCGAGAACATCGAGGCTGAAGTCAGGAAGGCCTTCCCCGAAGTCCCGGTCCGTTGGGGCTACACCTCGAAGATCATCCGCCACAAGCTGGCCAAAGAGGGCCAAGACCTCGACTCCCCGGCCATGGCCCTGGCCAGGATGATGGATGAGGATTTCACCCACGTGGCGGTTCAGTCCCTGCACACCATCGGCGGGGCCGAGTTCCACGACCTCATGTCCCTGGTCAACGGGTTCGAGTCCATGTCCGGGGGGTTTGACAAGATCCTGGTGGGCTACCCGCTCCTGGCTGCCTCCCATGACCTGGAAGCGGTCCGGGAGGCCATGCTGGAGAACATCCCGGAAAAGCGCAAGGCTGACGAGGCCGTGATTTTCATGGGCCACGGCACCCATCATCCCAGCAATGCCTTCTACCAGGCCATGGCCTACAAGTTCCAGCGCAAGGACCCCAACGTCTATGTGGCTGTTGTGGAGGGGGCACCCCTCCTGGAGGACATTCTGCCCGAGCTCAAGGCCAAAGGAACCAAAAAGGCCTGGCTCATGCCCTTCATGTCCGTGGCCGGGGACCATGTGCGCAACGACATGGCCGGTGAGGAGCCTGACTCCTGGACATCGATCCTGGCCGAAGAAGGCATCGAGACCGAGGCCGTGCTCAAGGGCACTGCCGAGTTCGACAACATCGTGGACATCTGGGTCGGCCACCTCGAGGGCGCCTTCTCCCATTTTTGATGTCCAGGAGCATTTGGGGTACAGTGCGTTCTGAAGAACATGAACTCTTAATCCATGAACGTTTCTGACCAACAGAAGTTGGTTGGGCAGAGGTTTTTTTGACCATCATGCCACCTGAGCAATCCCCGGCCGGAAGCTTCCGGCCGGGGATTGCCTTCAGACCTGTCTTCTGGGCAGGAGAGCTGTCGGGTCAGAAACTCGTGATCTTCGGGTTGTTGTCCTGAGGCTTCTGGAGCATTGACATGAGCACCCCCATTGTCCTGGCCGCCTTTGGCACCTCCACTCGGGCCAGGCAGACCTACACAACCATTGATTCCAGGACCAGATCCCTGTTTCCGGACCATCCCGTCCACTGGGCCTTCACCTCCAGAATGGTCAAGGACAGGGTTCAGCAGGAGCAGGGTTGGGAGCTCAAGCACCCCCACCAGGTCCTGGATGAACTGTATGAGCAGGGGCACGAATGGGCCGTGGTCCAGTCCCTGCATCTGGTTTGCGGTCACGAGTTCGACCGTCTTGTGGATGAAACCAGGTCCTGTCCCATCCGGACCTCAATCGGCCTTCCCCTGCTGGACTCACCAGAGGATTATGAGGCTGTCGCCAGGACCCTGGACAGGGAACTCTCCCGTGAGGACAAGGGGGAAGCCCTCGTCCTGGTGGGGCATGGGACCGACCACGCCATTTGGACAGCCTACCCATGCCTGGAAAGAGTAGCCAGGAATCACCTCGGCGGAAGAGTCTTTGTCGGGGTGGTGGAAGGGTGGCCGGAAGCCGAAGACATTGTCCATGACGTGGTCTCGGCTGGTTTCAGACGGGTGAGACTGGTTCCTTTCATGCTTGTGGCAGGGGTTCATTTTCACGAGGACCTGGTCGGGGGGGAGGACTCCTGGAAAAACCATTTTCAGGACAACGGTCTTGAGGTCGTTGTGGAGGAGCGAAGCCTGGGAGGCATGCCGGGCATCATCGATCGCTTCGGCCAGCACATTCAGGATGCTTTAACCGTCATTCCGGAGAGAGCGGGTGATGTCATCACCCGGTGAGCTTTGTAAGGTGAAAGTTGATCAGAAAACTTGACAAGCTCTTCAAGGGTGAGTACACCTTGATGTCAGCGCAGATATCAAAATATCTTTATATGAGCATAAAATGAATGTTGTGAAAGTGTTCAAGGCCCTGGCCGACGAAACCCGGCTTCGGATCTTCTGCCTCCTGCTCTACCACGAGTTCAATGTCAACGAAATGGTCCAGGCCATGGACATGGGGCAGTCCAGGATTTCAAGGCACCTGAAGATCCTTGCCGAGAGCGGGCTGATCTCCTCCAGGCGGGATGGGAGCTTTGTCTACTATCACGGGGTGATCAACGAGGACAACAGGGAGCTCATCGACTTCATCCAGGGGCACATCGATGTCGAGGCCGAGATTCAGAGCGATCTGGACCGGGCCGAGGCCATTTTCCTGGAGCGCAAGACACAAACCGCCAGGTTCTTCAGCCGGGTGGCCGCATACTGGGAGCAGCTCAAGGAATCCATCTTCGGGGATCTGGACATCAACAGCCTCATCGCCGACAAGACAGGGACGGGAGACGTCCTGGTGGATCTGGGATGCGGAACTGGCGAGCTGATCATGGCCCTGCACCACAAGGCCAGGCAGGTCATCGGCATCGACAGCTCCCCGCAGATGCTCGAGCAGGCTGCAGGCAAGCTGCGCAGCAACGGGCACAATGTCGAGCTCAGGCTGGGAGAGCTGGAGCACCTGCCCATGGGGGACAATGCGGCCAATATCGCGGTGGTCAACATGGTCCTGCATCACCTCTCCGTACCAGCTTCCGGCATCAGGGAGGCCTTCCGGGTGCTCAAGCCGGGGGGCGTCTTCGTCATTGTCGACTTTGACAGGCACAGCCAGGAGTGGGTTCGGGACAGGTTTGGAGGTCCATGGATGGGCTTGAACCCCGACGACATCGAACAGTGGCTCACCGATGCCGGGTTCGAGCTTCGGGAGCGGGAAAGGCTCCAGGTCAAGAACGGGCTCGGGGTCAATCTGTTTGTGGCCGTCAAGCCGGAATGAGTTTTTTTCGGGGACCATGTCCCTGTAACCATGAAGAAGGAGTATGATCGAATGGACGTTGGAAACCATTACGAAGTCAAAGACATGTCGCTGGCACCTCAGGGCCGGAACAATCTCGAATTGGCCGAGCTGAACATGGGGGCCCTGCTCGAGGTGCGCAAGCGCTTTGAAAAGGACAAGCCCCTCAAGGGAATCCGGGTGGGACTGGCCCTGCACGTGACCAAGGAGACCGCGATCCTGGTCCGGACGCTCACGGCCGGAGGCGCGGATGTGGCCATCACCGGCTGCAACCCGCTGTCCACCCAGGATGACGTGGCTGCAGCCCTGGCTGAGGAAGGCGTCAAGGTCTGGGCCTACAAGGGCGAGACCGGCGAGGACTATTACCGGTATATCGAGAACGTGATCAAGTTCAAGCCACAGATCACCATTGACGACGGCTGCGACCTGGTCTCGGAAATCCACAAGAAGCATCCCCAGCTCATTCCGGAGATCATCTGCGGCTGCGAAGAGACCACGACCGGAATCATCCGCCTCAAGGCCATGGAGAACGACAAGGCCTTGAAGTATCCCATGATCGCTGTCAACGACAACAAGACCAAGCACCTCCTGGACAACTACTACGGCACAGGCCAGTCGTCCATCGACGGCATCACCCGGGCCACCAACCTGCTCTGGGCCGGAAAGACCCTGGTGGTCAGCGGCTACGGCAGCTGCGGCCGGGGCGTGGCCTTGAAGGCCGAGGGCCTGGGGGCCAACGTGGTCGTCTGTGAAGTGGACAACTTCCGGGCCCTCCAGGCCGCCTACGACGGCTACCGGGTCATGCCCATTGAAGAGGCGGCCAAAATCGGCGATGTCTTCTGCACGGTGACCGGAAACAAGCACGTCCTCAGCTTCGAACACATGAAGCTCATGAAGAACGGGGCCATTCTGGCCAACTCGGGCCACTTCGACAATGAAATCGAGCTGAAGACCCTGAATGAAAAGGCCAGCTCGAAGCGCCAGGTTCGGCCATTCATGGAAGAGTACGTCCTGGACGGCAAAAAGCTCTTTGTCCTTGGCGAAGGGCGGCTGGTCAATCTGGCAGCTGCCGAAGGCCACCCCAGCGAAGTCATGTCCACCTCGTTCTGCGGCCAGGCCCTGGCCTGCGAGTTTGGGGTGCAGAACAGGGGCAAGCTGGAGCCCAGAGTCCTGCAGCTCCCCCCGGAACTGGACGACGAGATCGCAGGGCTGCAGCTCAAGGCCCTGGAGGTGAACATCGACACCCTGACCAGGGAGCAGGAAGACTACCTCAACTCCTGGGAAGAAGGCACATGATAATATCACGAGGGGCTCCAGGCCCCTCGTGAAAATGAACTCTTGACATGAATCTGTCATTGGCCTAGCCTCTTCCCACGTTCAGGTGCTCCGCAGACCATGTCGCGGACTGAAAAGGGAACCCTGTGCAAGTCAGGGACGGGCCCGCCGCTGTGATCGGGGACGAAAGCCGCATGAAGCCACTGCCGGGAAACCGGCGGGAAGGCGCGGCGATGAGGATGATCCGAGAGTCAGAAGACCTGCCTGGATGAACGGACAGTGCCTTCGTGGAGGTGAGGTGTCCGGTGATTGAGGGTCAAAAAAGGGACAGCCCTGAATCGATGTCATGGATCGATTCAGGGCTTTTTTTATCCACAGGAGGATCATGACCATGAAGAGCGGCACGATTGTCTACGTTCTGAGCCAGAGTTCTGATGTCGACCACAGCGGTCTGGAAGACGAGTTGACCCGACTGCCGCTTGCCGGAAGGCTGTGCCTGGCAGTGGACATCGAAGACGTTGTTGATCGGTGGTTTGAGCTCACGGTGCAGGGCGTGAAGTCCATCACCTGTCTCCTGGCCCAGCGGGAAGACCAGGGCCTGGCCCTGACCGGCAGGGAGCTTCGCCTCTGCGGATGACGCTTTAAGACCGACACCCTTTTCCTTCCCATAGCCCGGGCTCACATGAGCCCCACACTCCCCTGGCCGCCCCGGAGTTTCCACGCCGCTCCGGGGCGGCTTTGTTGTGGTCCTCCTGTCCGAGGCTGATGCATCTTCAATAATACAGGAACTCCTTGCTCTTACGCCCTTTTTGGGGTATGAAGGGGCCAAAAACCGGTTCTGTTCAGCTCAGCCCCTGGATGCGCTGAACAGATGGCGGGCTGACTGCTGCGCCGCTCTCCCTGCCCGGCCTGCTCCCCCGGGAGCAGGCCGGGCCATTGAGCGTCTCCGGCCTCTCTTCTTTCGAGCCTTGGGTGCATGACTGGAATGAGAATATCGATCATGCGGCACGGGGAACCGGATGTCCCCCGCTTTTCCCAGCGCATCAAGTCCTGCCAGCTCCAGGATTTATGGGATCTCTACAACCGGTGCGGGCTGTCCCGTCTGTCCAGGCCCGACGGCAACATCCTGCACATGTTCCAGGACTGCAAGGCCGTGGTGGCCAGCAACCTCAAGCGCTCCCTGGAATCGGCGACCATGTTCACCGATCAGAAGGCGATGATCGTCAACCCTCTCTTTCGCGAAGTCGACAAACCCTACTTCCATGTTCCCTTTCTCCGTTTGCAGGCCAGGTCCTGGGCGTACCTGTTCATCCTCCTCTGGATACTGGGAATCATGGACCGCCACAGCTCCTTTCAAGAGGCCCGGGACAGGGCCAGGGTCTGCGCCCGGGAGCTCATCACGTACTCAGAGCATTACGGCCATGTCCTCCTGGTCGGACACGGGATCATGAACGCCTACATCCGCAAGGAGCTTTTGCACGCCGGCTGGGTCGGACCGAACACCCTGCACAGGGCGTACTGGTCCTATGCCACCCTGACCCGGAACGGCGGATGAGGCTTTCCAGCCGCGTTCGCGCCTAGAAGGTTCAAACATGGGTCGATGGCTGATCATTGCAGGTCTTGTCCTGGTGGTTCTCGGAGTCATCCTGAATTTCGCCCCCTGGATGCTGAGCTGGTTCGGCAGGCTGCCCGGGGACATCCGCATCGAATCGGGGCGGACCAGGGTCTTCATCCCCATCACCTCCATGATCCTCTTGAGCCTTGTGCTGACCCTGATCATCAATCTCTTCAAGCGTTGATGCCCCATGTCAACCATCCGCACCAGAACAGTTCAAGGCTTGCGATCCGGGGACACTTTCTCGACATCCCGGACCTTCAGCGAACAGGACGTGCGTCGTTTTGCCGACATGTCCAGGGATTACAACCCGGTCCACTTTGACGACCGGTTCGCCCGGGTCAAAAAGCTGGAAGGCCGAATCTGCCATGGTCTGCTCGTGGCCAGTCTGGTCACGGAAATCGGAGGACAGATCGGCTGGCTGGCCTCAGGGATGGACTTCACTTTCAGGAAGCCGGTCTACTTCGGCCAGACAGTGCACTGCGAGCTCACGATCACCGAGATCGACGAACGGGGACGGGCCAGGGCCGAGGCAAGGCTGTTCACCGATGACGGGACAACCGTCATGGAGTGCATCCTGAGCGGAATTGTCCCTGGAGATGGGGAAAAGCGGGTCATGCAAGACATGGTCTCCGAGGGCGACCCCACGAACAAGCTGACAGGGTGAGGAGCTCTTCAGCCGTGTTTGGGCGGGTTGGGAGGGGAATATGATTGGACACAATGGACATGATGGACCTCGTGGACAGGAAGGGGAGACTCGAGAAGGGCTGATTCCGAAGCACGGAGGGTACCGGAATCTGAAGAGCTTTCAGATTGCTCAACTGGTCTACGACGTGACGGTCCGGTTTTGCGACCGCTACGTCAACAAGAGGAGCCGCACCCACGATCAGATGGTCCAGGCGGCCCGATCAGGGGTGCAGAACATTGCCGAGGGCAGCAAGGCCTCAGGGACCTCCAGAAAGACCGAGCTCAAATTGACGAACGTGGCCCGGGCGAGCCTTGAAGAGCTTCGACTCGACGATGAGGATTTTCTCCGCCATCGAAACCTGTCTCTCTGGGAAAAGAGCGACCCCAGACGGGCTGCACTCATTCAGCGGCGATGCGGATCTGTGGATGAGGTTGCTGCCTGGGTTCGCGATCTCCGTGAGCCATTGGGACAAGACCAGAGTAGACAGCAGGAATCGTCCCTGAAGTCAACGAAGTCCATAAGGTCCACGTATCCCGAAATCGCGGCCAATGCAGCTTTGACCTTGACTGCAGTGGCCTGCAGCCTCCTGGATCGGCAGCTTGCGGCTCAGGCGGAGTCTTTTGAGCAAGAGGGAGGCTTTACGGAGAGACTGTATCAGAGGAGGGTTCAATCCCGGAAAAAGCGATAGCTGATCTTCGACTTGTCCAGTTTGATCAGGGAAGAAACTCTGCCAGTCACTTTACTTGAAGGGGGTTTCTTCCTCGTATGAACTTGATTCTGGAGTCAAGCTTCTTGGCTGATCAAACTGGCCCAATCGAGAGCCTGCTGGACATGTCGGGGATCTTTTCCTCCCTCAACCCTCCACTCTCGACCATCAGCCAGGCCAGAGGCCGGGCTGAAACCTGAACTCATGTGATTGAGTTCATACGATTTCATACCCGGTCGACAAAATCCAGAACCGCCCGATCCCTTTGCGAATTGGGCTGAAAGAGGATGGAGTAGTGGTCCGTGCCTTTTACATCGACGCATTCGGCCTTGGGGATCCCCCTCAGCATGCGATCCAGGGCGCTCCGGGGCAAAAGCAGGCCCTGCTCACCGCCCAGCAGGCCTTGGCTGGCCCGCAGGACAAGAACTGGACAGGCAATGCGGCTGTAGTATCCTGAGATGTCGACCATGCGGTGATTCTCCACCTCCTCCCGGATGTGTTCGGGATGTATACAGCACCTCACCCCCTGTTCCCCCTGCGTGAGCTCGTGCCTGAACGCGGCCTCACAGACATCATTCCATGGCTGGAAGTGCCTGGATCGTTTCATGGTTTCCAGGTACTCTTCAGGTGAGGCAAAAATGCGTCCGAGCCGTTTCAGGGAGGGGGCAATCCCCTGGAGCACTGCTTCCATGTCATCATCTTCAAGCTTGCCGCCGCCGTCGACGAGCACCACGGCCCGCACACGCTCCGGGAATGAGGCCGCAAAGGCCAGAGCGATCGCTGCCCCCAGTGAATGGCCCATGAGAACCACCGGTTTCATGTCCCATGTGTGCATGACCTGCTGAAGATCATGGCAATGCTGTTCCAGGGAGTAGCCTGTGTCCGGCGCGTCCGAAAGGCCCCGTCCCCTCAGGTCGACGGCAAGGACCCGGTGGGCTGGCGACAAAGACTCGGCCATGCCGTCCCAGCAGCGGCAGTTGGCTGTCAGGCCGTGAACGCAGAATATGCCTGGTCCTCCTCCCTCCCACTCGGCCAGGTTCAGCGCGACCCCGGAGCCTGAGACCCGATGCATTTTCGGCGCGAGGGCCATTGTGATCTCCTTTGTCAACCTGTAAGATCTGGATGATCCATGGTGCTCTTTGTCCTGCAGCGTGCAGCTGAAGGTGATCTGCTGTCAACAGAGATCTGTCCGCTCTGGACAGCAGCATCGAGGAGGAATGATGCCTATCCGTTTCGATATGATCGGTCTGTTTGTCAATGACCTGTTTGATGCCGCCTTGCGGCAGCGAAGCGTTTGCATGATTTCGGCCTCAGCCGAAGTCATGCAAACTTCTCTTCTTCCGAATCTTCTACTCTGTGGACCCTGTGAGCTCGAGCGAGTCAAAGCCTGCCCCGCACAGACTTTAATGCAAAGTTGATGCGGGGAGCGGGTGGTTGAAAACTCTTTGGCTGGCCCTCTGGCCTCTGTGTGGGTAAAGACCAGGCCAGCGGCAGGGCTGGCAGAGCTCATGGGCCATTTTTCTGGAGTGTCTTTGACCGCGATGGGTGCTGCATGAATCAGGCTGCTGTTTCGATCAAGAGGCCTGCCAAGCTGGCCTTTGCCACGAGAAAGTTTTCCGTGTTCATTGACGGGAGAAAGGTCGGCAGCGTCAAGAACGGAAGCGTGTCCAGGTTCGAGGTCAGTCCAGGCCGGCACACCCTGCAGGTCAAGGTGGACTTCTACAGGAGCAAGCCCTGCTCAGTGGATCTCGAACCCGGCCAGAGCCTCTCGCTGATCTGTGGAACACAGGAAGGTCTTTCCGGTTTTCTTTCCGCCTTCACCTCCCTGGAAGAGTACATCACACTCAAACCTGAACAAGGTCAGGATCACAGCGCCTCACCAAGTGCATCCGCACAGGAGTCCCTTGCCCGTGACGGGCTCACCGTGCATCTGGACAGTGAAGAACAGCGGATCCCCGCAGCCACGGAGGAGGTCCGGGTTCCCAGCGGGGTCAAAATCAAGGTCAGGCGATCCCGCACCGTGGAGCACACGGTTGAGGTCGAATGGGACCTTGCCGGCGAGGTGCGCCTTGAAGCGGGGTTCAAACAGCTCATCAGCAGTTCGATTCGGGGCGAGATGTCGCACCGCAAGGGGGCATCGGCCACAGAAAGGGAGACAGTCGAGTATGAGGTAGAGATCGATGGCCAGAAGGGTTCCCAGTATCAGCTGCAGTGGACAGACGTCTGGCGCAGTGGAACCGTTGAGTTCAGGCTGGGCGGGGAGACCTGCCTGACCCAGTTCAGGTACCGGGATCGGAGCGAGCTCGAGGTCTGGCCGCTCGTATGAGACTTCATCACACCTGCTCAGGTTTCTGGTTTCAGGAAGAAGGCCTTCAAGTGAAGTGACTGGACAGAGTTTCTTCCCTGATCAAACTGGCCGGTGGACTGTTTTCTCGACACGTCGGAAATTCTTTCTGTCCTCAACCTTGAACATGTGAGCCCGGCCAGAGGCAGGGTTGACATGAGGAGCAGACCCGGTCAACGGTACAACAGCAAAGGGGAAGGCCTGCCTGTGTCCCAGGTGACCATTCGCCATGCACAACCTTTTGATCATGGTTCCATTGCAGCTGTTCAGACCGAGAGCTGGCGGGACGCTTACGCCGGTGTGCTGCCGAAAGAGTACCTGGCCGGCCAGCTGGCCCTGGACCTTGAGCGCCACTGGAGCAGGGTCGACATCCAGCCGGGTGACGTGGTTCTGGTGGCAGAAGAGGATGGCATCGTTGGTTTCGTGGCTGTCTGGTGCCGCCCGGAGCCGTTCGTTGACAATCTTCACGTCAAGCCGCCCCAACGTTCCAAAGGAGTGGGGTCGGAATTGATGAGGGCTGCTGCCCGGGAGCTCATCAGTCAGGATCAGACCACGGCCTCTCTCTGGGTCCTGGAGAGCAACCACAGGGCGCTGCGGTTCTATGAGCGGCTCGGTGGTGTCTGCACAGACCGGGCGACAAAGAATCATTTCGGGCACGAGCTCGAGAGTGTCAGAATTGTCTGGTCCGATCTCGCCCTGATCGTTGGAGACTGAGACATCGACGTCTTTGCCCGCCTCAGAGTCAAGCGTTTCCAGGGGGAGGCAAAGGATGGGGACTCATCTTTTTTTTGCCTTCAACCCCCGGGGGGTGTCATGCCGTTTGTGAACATCAAGATCACCAGGGACGGAGCAACCGCTGACCAGAAGGCCGAGCTCATCAAAGGGGTGACCGATCTCCTGGTCAAGGTTCTGAACAAGAATCCGGCCACAACTGTGGTGGTCATCGAGGAGGTCGAAACCGAGAACTGGGGTGTCGGAGGGGAATCCGTGACCGTGCGCCGAAGCCGGGGACAGTGACTGACAGTGCGGTCATGCACTTTGATCATTTCATCAGAGCCGCCTGTGCCGGCAGAAACCTGGAATGGCGAAAGTACAGGCGGGCCAGCCGGAAAAGGGTCCTGAACCGCCTCCACACCCTGGGCCTCAAAGGTTACGAAGACTACCTGCAGTACCTGGACAGGCATCCAGAGGAGGCGGACCAGCTGCCCAACCTTCTCCGGGTCACGGTGAGCCGGTTCTTTCGGGACCGGGAGTCCTGGCAGGCGATGACCGACGAGGTCCTCCCGGGCCTTCTGGCCCGGAGCCGCAGAAGGAAGCTCAAGGCCCTGAGCATTGGGGCATGCGGAGGCGAAGAACCCTACTCCCTGGCCCTGGCATGGGCGGAGTCCATTCAGCCCGCTTTTCCGGAACGCGTCCTGGACATCACCGCCCTGGAGGTGGATCAGGCCTCGCTGTTCAGGGCCGGAGAGGCCTGGTATCACCACTCGACTCTGCGGGAGGTCCCTGAGGAGATCAAGTCCAGGTGGTTCCTCCCGGAAAAGGGCGGGTACAGGCTGCATCCCATGATCAGGGACATGGTGGAGTTCAGGCGGCTCGACCTTCTCAAGGATCCGCTGCCCGGCGATCAGGACTTGATCCTCTGCCGCTACCTGGTGTTCACGTATTTCAGGTCCGAGTTGGAACGGACGATGAGTCTGAAGCTCTCCCGGGCCCTGAAGCCCAGAGGGGTGTTGATGATCGGCGAAAAGGAGGGCCCTGGCCCCATGACTGGGGACGTCTTCCAGGTCCGGGCGGGGTCGGGCTGCTTTGTGGAGAAAAAGTGACCGACCCGGCCACTGGCCGGGCTCGTATGAAACTTGATTTTGGAGTTGCGTTTCCTCTTTGATCAAACTGGCCGAAGCGACGCTTTTTTCGGCAAGCCGGGAACTTTTCTTTCCTCAACCTTGAACCCTGAACCTTGAACCTTTCAGCCTAGCCAGAGGCAAAGCTGAATTCAAACCAAAGCTGACAGCTGCGAAACTCTATGACCACCCTGATTCTCTACCTCCTGCTGGCTATTCTGGTTTCCTTTTTCTGCTCCCTGGCCGAGGCGGTCCTCCTCTCGGTCAACTCCGCCTATGTCGGGGCGATGGACAACAGGCGGGAAAAAGGGGCCAAAGCCCTGCAGGACCTCTTTGCCAGTCTGGATCGCCCCCTGGCGGCCATTTTGAGCCTGAACACCGTGGCCCACACCATCGGCGCTGCCGGAGTGGGGGCCCAGGCCGCAATCGTCTTCGGCAACCAGTTTGTCGGCTTGACTTCTGCGGTCTTGACCCTGCTCATCCTCGTCTTTTCGGAAATCATCCCCAAGACCCTGGGGGCCACGTACTGGAAGGGTCTGGCCCCATCCATGGCCGTGGCCATCGTCTGGCTGACCCGTCTTTTGAAGCCTCTGGTCTGGCTTTCAGAACGGATCACCAGGCTTTTTGCCCCCCCGGAAAAGAACGTCTGGCATTTCAGCCGGGATGAGCTGGAAGCCATGGCGGAAATTGGGGTGGTGGAAGGAGATCTTGACGAAAAAGAGTTGACGGTGGTCAGAAACCTGATGCGGCTCAACCGTCTCTGCGTGCGGGACATCATGACCCCCAGGGCGGTGATCTTCGGGGTTGCTCACGACATGACCGTGGGCGATTTCTTTGAGCACCATTCGGATCGGCCCTTTTCGCGGATCCCGGTGTACAGCAGCCATCAGGACGACATCACAGGATACGTGCTCAAGAACGATCTTCTTGTGGCCCAGGCCAGGGACGAATTCGAGCGGACCATGGACGAGTTTGTCCGCATTTTTCCGGTCATTCCGGACATGCTTTCTGCCTTTCAGGCCTTTGATCATCTGGCCCACGAGCAGAGCCACATCCTTCTGGTCATCGATGAATACGGGGACTTTCAAGGGGTGGTCACTCTGGAGGACGTCATGGAAACCCTGATCGGCCTGGAGATCATTGATGAGCAGGACACTGTGGAGAACATGCAGGAATTGGCCCGCCGGCGGTGGAAAGAGCGCATGGCCGCTCTGGGCATCGACATCCGGATCCTCGAATGACCCTCGACAGGTCGATCAAGAAACGCCCCCAAAGGTGCCGGTTCGGCTGCGGTCTTCAGTCCGATCCATCGGCACCCCCTCCCAAAGCCTCAGGCCGCAGGGCCGCCAGTTCCATGGGCTGTGCATTCAACACAGGCCTCATTTCCTGGCCCTGACAAACAGGTTGACCCCCTGCTCTTCGCTCAGGACGTCAATGGTCTCCCAGGTCCCGCTGGAGCGAACCAGGTCCCGGAGCTCGTCAGCATCCCGGTGGATGAGCTTCCACTGCAGGATGTGATCCATAAAGGTCTTGTCCGGATTCCCGGGTCCGAAGTTGCCGATGATCAAAACACCCCCTGGCTTGAGCTGGGTGAAGGACTTGGCGATCAAGGCCTTGAAGAGCCGCCTGTCCAGGTAGTCGGTCAGTCCGGCTGAGTAGATGACGTCCTGGGGCCCGAACTCGTGGTCCACCCGCCCCAGGGACCATTTGACCAGGTTTTCGGACATGTACCGGACAGCCGCCCGGTGGTCGAAGGTGTTGACCACCCTGTTGGCGTGCTCCAGGGCCTGGGGGTCGGCGTCCACGCACAGGGCCCTGACCTGTTCCTGGGCCTGGCAGTGGGCCAGGAAGTCGAAGAGCTCCCTGCAGGGACCGCAGGCCAGGTTGAGAATCTGAAACGGCCGATCAGATCCTGAATGCTCCTTGAACAGGAGATCCAGCTGCTCCCTCAGGAGCCGGCGGCGTCCCCGGACAGCCCTGGAAGCAGACGAGTCCAGGCAGTACCGGTCGACCAGGACTCCGAGCTTTCCATCGCCCTGAGCCTGGTTTTCGTAAATCATCTCCATCATCAGGTAGTCGCCGGCATACCCCTTGGGCTTGTAATAGGCCCGCTCAGCGAACCTGCTGCGGAGAAAATAGGGGTAGATCTCCTTGAACACAAAGCCCCAGACGTGGTCCCGGTCGCTCCTGCTCTGGAGCTCCCGGTTCAGCGTCCCGATCTGCCCGATGAACTCGTTCAGGGTCTCATTGCAGGATTCCTGCAGGGCATCGGGGATGTCCGGCTGAGGGTCTTTCTGGAGTTCATGGGTCAGATCGAAGAACCTGGCCTTGAAGTTTTCGACCATCGGGTGGACCATTTCCCAGGCCGTGGTCTGAAAAAAAGAGTTCGGCAGGGGCACAGACTGATGATAGCTTCTGCGTCCGGTGGTCAGCGAGGCGGCAAAGGCGGTCAGCGGTTCCCGCTCCTCCAGGATGCGCCGGAACTTGAGGCAGATGTTCCTGGCCATGAACTCCATGAACCGGCCGTACGTCTCTGGGTCGTCGTCTTTGAGCCTCTCCAGCGACTCGTGGTCAAAGACAAAGATCTGGGTGGGCTCCATGGCCCGGATGTCCCTGACCCGGGAAATGCCGTCGAAAAAGCCGATCTCCCCGACAAAACTGTCGGCGCCGATGATGGCCACGATGATTCGGGTCTCCCTGGCAGAGTAGGAGACCTCGATCGCTCCTCTGCGGATGAAGTAGAGGTGCCTGGAGTCCTGACCCTTGAGCACGATCTTTTCATTGGCCGGGCAGTCGATGATTCTGGCGTAGGGTTCGAGCTCTGCGGAAAGGCTCCGGCCGGCCTCCCTCTGGACGACTGGATCCAG
>CAZNIP010000014.1:14265-26985 GCA_964573115.1 uncultured Desulfohalobiaceae bacterium
GTTCGAGCTCTGCGGAAAGGCTCCGGCCGGCCTCCCTCTGGACGACTGGATCCAGTCCGGCGTTGATGCGCTCGAGGTTCATCTGATGATCGTGGCCCATGAACAGCTTCTCCTGGTTTGAGTTGCGGGTCAGTCATGTGGCTGGCAGTACTGATACCTGTTTTTTGATTTTCATGAATAAAAGATTGCTCATGCATTTTCATGACAGCTTGTCACATGTGACGCGACCCTTGTTTTGACATGTCCTGGAAAGAGTGAGAAAGATCAGCATGGTCCCCATGGAAACGATGGCCCCCGGAGACAGACCGAGGTGATCCCCTTCAATGTCTGAACGGTTTCGATTCAACAGGCTGGAGCTGTCCGGCTCTCTTGGCGATCTGGGCACGCTGCTGCCCATCGCCATGGCGCTGATCCTGGTCAACGGCCTGGACCCGGTCGGCGTCTTTGTCAGCGTCGGGCTGTTCTACATCCTGTCAGGGCTTGTTTTCGGGGTCACGGTGCCTGTCCAGCCGATGAAGGTCATTGGCGCCTATGCCATCGCGACCTCTGTGAGCAGCTCGCAGATCCTGGCATCATCCCTGCTCATGAGCCTCTTTCTGCTCCTGATCGGGGCAACCGGGGCCATCCGGCTCATCAGCAGGTACACCCCGAGGTCCGTCATCAGGGGCGTTCAGCTGTCCACCGGGGCCCTGCTCATGGCCGGGGGGGTCAGGTTCATGCTCGGGACCTCGACCTATCAAACCTTGCAGGGGGCAGCCGAACCCGCCCTTGCGATGCAATATCTGGGCCCATTGCCCATAGGCGTGATCGTTGGGGCTGGGGCGGGTCTGGGAACGCTCCTGCTGCTGGACAACAGGAAAGTGCCCGCCGGTCTGGCAGTCATTCTGGCCGGGGCCATCCTGGGGATCCTCCTCGGTTCTCCTGAAAGCAGGGTCGGACTGGGGCCGCAGCTGACCCTCCCGGAGTTCATGCCTTTACCCTTCCCCGGCCAGGTCGATTTTTCCTACGCCCTGCTGGCCCTGGTGTTGCCTCAGCTGCCCATGACCATGGGCAATGCCGTCCTGGCCTACACCGATCTTTCACAGGAGTATTTCGGGGACAAGTCCAGGCGGATGACGAACACCGCAGCGTGCCTCAGCATGGCCGCGGCCAACGCGGTCAGCTTTGTCCTCGGCGGCATGCCCATGTGTCACGGTGCCGGAGGGCTGGCAGCCCATTATCGTTTCGGCGCCCGGACTGCCGGCTCAAATCTGATGATCGGCGGACTGTTCATTGTCCTGGCCCTGGTTTTTGGACCGCACCTCCTGACGCTTCTCA
Organism: uncultured Desulfohalobiaceae bacterium; assembly: GCA_964573115.1. Taxonomy (GTDB): domain Bacteria; phylum Desulfobacterota; class Desulfovibrionia; order Desulfovibrionales; family Desulfothermaceae; genus CAYOID01. The sequence continues at coordinate 15,583 of CAZNIP010000014.1, forward strand.
GCCTGCTGCCCATGTCCATCCTGGGAGTGCTGCTCGTTTTTGCCGGGGCTCAGCTGGCGCTGACCATCCTGGACCTCCAGGAGCGCCGGGACCTGTTTGTGGCGGTGCTCATCCTGGGCATCACCCTGGCGTCCAACCTGGCAGCCGGCTTCCTCGTGGGGATCGCCGTGGCCTCATGCCTCCGGTGGCCCAGGTTTTCCGTGTAGACGATCCTCTTCGACAAGGAGGAACCTCGGTGTGAATCTGAAGGAGGCTGTGCACGATCACGATCTGCTGCTCATGGAGGCTGCGGTTTCGGAGATCATGAGCCAGAGGGAGGATGTCGCGGTTCACCCCCGCCTGGGGGCGGCTCCATGCATTGATGATCCAAGGGGCCGGGAGGTTCTCAGGGAGCTCTACCGGGGATTCATCTCCGTTGCCCGCAGGGCGGACATCCCCCTTCTGGTGACGGCACCGACCTGGCGGACCAATCAGGAAAGAATTGCCGAGGCCGGGTTGGACCGGGACATCAACCGTCATGCCCTGGAGTTCATGCGCTCGATTCAGGATGAGGCCGGACCTTTTGGAGCCATGATGAGTGTGGGTGGGCTGCTGGGCTGCAGGAACGACGCCTACAGGCCGGATCAGGGCCTGAGTCCGGATCAGGCGGCCTCGTTTCATGCCTGGCAGGCCGAGCGGCTGGCCGAGGCCGGGGCGGAGTACCTCATGGCCGCCACGCTTCCAGCCGTGCCGGAGGCTCTGGGCATGGCCAGAGCCATGACCGCGACCGGTCTGGACGTCGTCATCAGCTTTGTGATCAACAGACAGGGGCGCATCCTGGACGGGCATCCCCTGGCAGAAGCCTTTTCCATCATCGACAGGGGCTGTTCTCCCCGGCCCCTGGGCTACATGATCAACTGCGCCTACCCGTCGTTTTTCCAGGCCAGCTCAGAACCGGAGGAAGTCTTTCAGAGGCTGATCGGCTATCAGGCCAATGGGTCCTCTCTGGATCATGCTGAGCTGGACAAGGCCCAGGGCCTGCTCGCAGACGACATTGCGGACTGGGCCCACCGGATGATCGAACTGCACACGCGCTACGGGATCACGATCCTGGGCGGGTGCTGCGGGACGACCAGCGAGCACCTGGAGGCCCTTGTCGGCCTGGCCTCTGGCAAGGCCGACACCTTGGGTTTTGACTGAAGAGGGACCACAAATGGCCGGGGATGAGGCCATGTGGCGGTTCCCGGGAGCGCTGAACGAGTGGGGCTGGACCGCAGACATGACCACCCTTCACAGAATCGTAACAATGAGTGGCTATGCTCTGTCCCATACACACCGCTAAGGAGAAAGGCGCATGGGAAACGACAAGAGGGCCCTCTTCATCTGCGTGCACAACAGCGCCCGGAGCCAGATGGCCGAGGCGTATCTCGACCATCTGGGGGGAGACGACTGGCATGTCGAGAGTGCCGGGTTCGATCCCGGGGAGATCAATCCCCTGGTGGTCAAGGTCATGGCTGAAGAAGGGTATGACTTGAGCTCCAAGACGACCCAGGGGGTCTTTGACCTCTTCAAGCAGGGCAGGAACTTCCAATACGTGATCACGGTCTGTTCCGAGTCTGAAGAGGGGAGCTGCCCCATTTTTCCAGGCATGACCCACAGGCTGCACCTGCCGTTTCCTGACCCGGCCAAGCTCGAGGGTTCTGAAGAGGAAAAGCTGGCCAAGGTGCGGGAGATCCGGGATCAGATCAAGGCCATGATCCAGCAGTTTCTGGAATGGGAGACCTCGGGGCAGTCCAAAAAGCTCGGCGATCACTGGGAGCTGCGCTGAAAGGACGGTGCAGATCCGCAGGAAGCTGAGGATTGGTCCAGGCGTTTTCCCTCAAGGAAAGACATGGGCAAGGGTCTGAGGGTTTCAGCCTCGCGGTCCTGGTCCTGATAAGGCCCGAGTGTTGCCGGCATCCCGGGAACGTGCTAGGGCACATGCATGCCATCCCGGAAAAGACGCGTCTCCTCTGGGGTCCCGCAGCTGGACCGCCTTCTGGGCAGCCTGTGCATCGGGGACAACGTGGTCTGGTACGACGAGGCTGGAAGCCTGGCCTTCCACTTTGGCTCGGCCCTGATCCAGGAGTCCGTGTCCAGGGACCAGCCAGTCATCTTCGTCAGCCTTGACCGTTCCCTGAAAAACCTCCTGGACCAGCTTGGTCCCCTGGCCCAGACCCGGTCCCTGACCATCCTTGATTGTTTCACCAACGGCAAAGGCGGCTGCTCAGAGGTCTTTGCCGGGTTCTACGAAAAGGAGGAGGCCCGGCACCCTTTTCAGGTCATCAGGCTCGACCGCCCGGAGGACCCTGACCAGGTTGCCGGGGCGGTGTACGAGCTGCACGGCCGATTGACCGGAAATGTCCGGCTCATCATTGAAAGCCTGACCGGAATGCGGGATCTCTGGGGCGGAGAGGAAGCAGTGGCCAGGTTCTACACCCGGACCTGCCCCCGACTCTACGAGCTGGAAACCGTGGCCTACTGGTTCATGGAAAAGGAGGCCCACTCCCAGCAGTTCAGGGCCTCCATCAACCAGATTGCCCAGGTGGTCATCGAGTTGTCGCTGCAGCGGGGCCGCTCCTCCCTGAGCGTGGTCAAAGCGGAACATCGGCAGATGGACAGGCTGAACCGGCCTCTCCGGTTCCGGATCGACGGGAGGGAACCGCGGTTCGAGCACGACGGGAGCATCTCGGGCCTCAATGACATCGGCCAGCGGGTCCGAAACTTTCGGACCAGGCATGGGGTTTCCCAGAAGGAGCTGGCTCAGCTGGCCGGGGTGACCCCGAGCACGGTTTCCCAGGTCGAGAGCAGCACCATCACCCCCTCCCTGCCTGTTCTGTTCAAGCTGGCCGAAGCCCTGTCCGTGGGCGTGGAGTCTTTCTTCCTCGGCATTCAGGGGCAGGCCAGGGGGCCTGTCTACCCCATCGTCGATGCCAGGGAGATGGCCTTCAAGGATCTGCCCCGGGGGAGCATCAGCGGGCAGTTCTTGATGCCTCTCGATGTCGAGTCCAGGGTGGAGCCGATCCTGGTGGAGGTGCCTCCGGGACAGACCGTTCCGGCCCATTTCTGCCAGCACAAGGGCGAAGAGATGGGGTTTCTGGTCTCAGGACGGCTGGAAGTGCTCCTGGCTCAGGCCAGTCACCGGATAGGCCCTGGGGACGTGCTCCATCTGACCAGCGACAACCCTCTCCAGTGGAGAAACACCGGCACCGAGCCGGCCAGGCTGCTGTGGCTGAAGATCAAGTGATGCATGTGCGTTGCCGGCTTCAAGATGGCCCGGCAACGCACGTGCATGTTCTCGAGATGCTCTCGCATCACGAGAGGAGGATCTTCTTGGCGGTCTCGTTGTTGATGTCCGAAGCGTGCGGAATGCCGGTCTCTTCAGCCGTCTCCCTGTTGGCCGAAAAGATGTCGCTCCTGGACACGTTCTGCAGCTTGAACTTCCGGGCTCCGGCCATGAGCTGCTGCAGCCCGCAGGAGAGCTTGTCCGTCAGGGTCCACAGGGCGATGGCCCCATAGGGGATGTTCTTCATCTCTTCCCTGCCCACCTTTTTCTGGACTTCAAAGTAGGAGGCGAAGATCTCGTCCGCAGCTCCGCCCAGGTCCCTGACCGCTTTGGGGAGGCTGTCCCAGTTGCCGTTCAGGGCTTCCCTTCGTTCGGGGTGCAGGACCCCTTCGATATTGGCCCCCAGGAAGCCCGGAATCATCAGGGACCGCCCCATGCAGATCAGCCTGGTGTAGGGCGCGCCCAGGGCCAGCCCCTTGAAGATGGAATCCTCCAGGGCAAACCCGCCGGCAAAAGAGAGGTCCACCACAGACTCGCCTTGCGAAGCCAGAAGGCTGGCATATTCATGTGCTTTGGCATGGAGGTTGATGGAGGGGACCCCCCAGCTCTGCATCATGTTCCAGGGGCTCATGCCGGTCCCGCCCCCTGAGCCGTCGATGGTCAGCAGGTCCAGTCCGGCCTGGGAGGCGAACTTGATGGCCATGGCCAGCTCTTCCATGCCGTAGGATCCCGTCTTGAGGGAGATGCGGTCAAAGCCCAGCGAGCGCAGGTAGTCCACAGCCTTCATGAACTCCTCCCGGACCAGCTCCACCGAGCTGGTGTGCGTGGCCCCAAGGCGGCTGTGCCGGGCAAAGGAGGTGATGGCCCCATGCTCGAAGGCTTCCTGAACATCCAGACTCTCTGGATCAGGGTCAACGATGTAGCCCCGTCTCTTCAGGAACTGGGCATAGTCCAGGCTGGTGACCTGGATCTCCCCCCCGATGTCCTTGGCGCCCTGACCCCATTTGAGCTCGATGATGCAGGTGTCGCCGTAGTGTTCAGCCACGTACTCGGCCACCCCGTTCCTGGTGTCCTCGACATTGAGCTGGACGATGATGGCCCCATGGCCGTCAAAGTATCGCAGGTAGGTCCGGATCCTGCGGTCCAGCTCCGGTGCCTTGACCACCCTGCCGTTTTTGATTTCCGAGTTCCTGTCCACCCCGACCACGTTTTCACCGACCACGACCGGGATGCCCACGAGGGCCCCGCCAATGGCAAAGGAGTCCCAGTACTTGGCGGCGATGAAGGTTGAGCCCAGAGCCCCGGTCATGATCGGCAGCCGGGACCTGGTCCTGGTCCTGCCCCCGAACTCGGTGGACAGATCGACATTGGGAAAGATGCAGTGGTCGGAGTCGGCAACCACATCGCCGTTGATCCCATGGGCCCCGTAGGCGTAGCCCTGAATGCGCAGGGAGTTGTAGGACACGCCGACGTGGCAGGTGTTGTTGGCTCCGGCCGTGACCAGGCCGAAGTCCCTGGGGTAGAGCAGCTTGCGCCCGACCAGGCTGGAGAGCCAGGTCTCGCACCTGCCCTGGCAGTCGGCCCGGCAGAGGGTGCACAGGCTGGACTCGGCCGGGTTGCCGCGATTGACCGTGCCAAGCACGTCATTGTTCTTCACAAAGCGCATCGTGTTCATGGATGTGGTCTCCTTTCAGCTTTGCCTTTGGCAAAGCTGAATAATTGGGTTTGAGCTTCAGAAAGAATGGCCTCGCTGTCTTGCAGCAAATGAAAAAAGGCGTCTCAGCCCACCCTGTCGAGCATGGGGGCAAGAGACGCCTTTGTCTTGATTGTGTCCGTTGACGTGAACCGGCACGCCTTTGTGCGGATTCAGGTCATTGTGCTCAAGCTGAAATCTTGATCCAAAAATTCATTTTTACTGAATTTCTGGCCCATGTCAAGTGAAAGCCTGGTTCGGGTGCGATGTCCGTGAGCACCAACCAGGCTTCACTGGCTTGCTTTCTTGGGGTTCGAATGGAGATCAGTGGGTGGAGAGCTCTTCGGACAAAAGGATGGCTTCAGCCACCTGGCGCATGGATTTGCGAGTGTCCATGCTCCTTTTTTGAATCCAGCGGTAGGCCTCTTTTCCAGTCATGTGCCTCTTGTGCATGAGCACTTCCTTGGCCTGTTCAACGAGCTTGCGGGTCTCCAGCTCCTCCTGGATGACCCTGGTCTGGACCATGAGCTCGGTGTTCATGATGGCCACAGCGGCCTGGTTGGCCACCGTGGTCAGCAGGTTGACCTGGGTCTCTGTAAAATCGTGGGGTTCGGAGGTGAAGGAGTTCAGGACACCGACGACCTTGCCGTTCTTGATCTGCAAAGGGACCCCCACCATGGACGCCAGTCCCAGCCTGCGGGCCATCTCCTTTTCCTTGAAGAGCTCGTTGTCCAGGACGCTCTTGATGATCAAGGGTTTCTGGGTGGAGGCGATGTGCCCGACCACCCCTTCGTCCATGCCCAGGGATCGGTCCTTGACGTATTCCGGGGCAATGGCCTGGGTGGCCTTGAGCCTGATCAGGGGCGGATTCTCGTCGTCATCGATCAGCCACAGGGAACAGATGTCCACATCCATGACCTTGGCCGTGACCATGACGATGAGCTTCAAGAGGTCCTCGAGGAAGATGTCTGAGGTGATGGCCCGGCTGATGTCCATCAGGGCCCGGATGTACTTGTCGTTGGAGTCGGTGTCGAAGTGGGGCATAACTCAGGTCCAAACTCCGGGGATTCGTGTCTGGCACGACGGGCATCGGCCCTGGTCGAGCCGCATGACCGGGATGCTGTAGCCCTGCCTCCTGACGATCAGTTCGTCGCAGTTGGGGCAGCGGGTGTCCTGCCCCCCGGGAACGGGGGCGTTGCCGATATAGACGAAGTGAAGGCCCATTGTACGGGCGGTGCTCCAGGCCTGCCGGAGGAAGGAGACCGGCGTGGGCGAAAGGCGGTTCAGCTTGTACATGGGAAAGAAGCGCAGAAAGTGCAGGGGATGATCCGGGCCCAACGTGGTCAGGATCCAGTCGCACATGCGTCTGATCATCTCCAGGTCGTCGGTGTACCCCGGGACCACCAGATTGGTGATCTCCACATGGACCCCCTGCTCCTGAAGGGTCCTGAAGGTCCTGAGCACCGGCTCCAGTCGTCCGCCGTTGAGCTTTTTGTAGATGTCGTCGCTGAAGGCCTTGAGATTGATGTTCGCGCCCTGGATGTGCCGGCAGAGCTCCTTGAGTGGCCGGGTGTTCACGTAGCCGTTGGAGATGAGCAGATTGGCCAGGTCCTGCTCTCCGGCGGCCAGGGCGGTGTCCAGCATGTATTCGAAAAAGGTCACCGGTTCGGAGTAGGTGTAGGCAATGGAAGAGCAGCCGTTCTGCCTGGCCAGGCGAACCACCTGGTCTGGAAAGAGCTCCTGAGACCTGACCTCTTCTGGCTTGACCTGGGATATCTCCCAGTTCTGGCAGTTCAGACAGCGCAGGTTACAGCCGGCGGCCGCGATGGAAAAGCTCTTCGAACGCGGCTGGAAATGAAAGAGGGGCTTCTTCTCCACCGGGTCGACGTGCACGGCGCAGGGGTTGCCATACGTCAGGGAGGTCAGGGTCCCCTCGTGATTGATCTTGGAGCGGCAGGCGCTGCGGTCCCCGGGTTTGAGCACACAGGTGTTGGGGCAGGTGGTGCAGATGACGGCCTTGTCTTTCAGGCGCTGATAAAAGACAGCCTCTTTGGACCACCTCCAGGGATGGTCCGGAGCGTCATTGGGGAACACCGAGCCTTGAAGAGACGCTGGGGTCGAGCCGGCTCCCCAGGGCCATCGGGCAAACCCCAGACGGGTCGAACAGAGCAGGGCCGCTCCGGAGCAGAGAAAGGTGCGTCTGGAGATGGGCAGAGTCATGTCTTGATCCACAATGCCGTCAGGCTGAGGGTCTTCAGCCCGATCAGCCCGGCTGCGGTCCAGATCAGGCCGGTCAGCGGGATCCCCGCTGCACTGGTGACCAGGGTGCCCAGAGCAGCTCCGATGAGGTCGGCCGAAAACGTTCCGGCCACGGCCCTGTCCCCGCCGCCCCGGACGTGCAGGGCCACTGGAAACTGGAACCCGCAGCACAGGGCCACAGCAAAGCCAAACCCGAGGTACAAAGGCAGCGGGAGGGCACCTCCCCCATACAGGACCATGAGCATGTAGCCCGCCAGGAGCAGGATCAGGAGACCGTCAGTGACAAAGAGCAGGCCCCGCCCCCGGGACCGGAGTCGCTCCCCAAGCAGCGCCCCTGGAAAGAGGCCGGCCAGGAAGACGGTGACGATGATCCCGATCAACGTATACACATACCCGAAAAAGATCTGGATTGTAAAGATGACCAGGATTTCAGTGCCCATGGTCATGAATCCGGTGGTGAAGAGGACGAATTCCTCCAGACTGATCCTGATGAGGTAGATCGCGGCCAGCCCGGCCAGAATGAGGAAGAAGACCAGGGGGGAGGAAGAGAACATGGTCAACCACTGGGTGAACATGATGTGCATGAGCCTGGGCTCAATGTCCATGTTTGGCGGGACGTCAGGTTCAAGAGCCTGGTTGACCTGGGCCCTGCGCTCAGGCGTGACCTCCCCGGGGAACCAGTTCTGGATGTAGTCGGCCTGGACCTGCCTGTCCCGGAGCCTTTGGGGGATGTCGGGGCTCAGGGGTCTGTCGCTGCAGAGGAAGAAGAGTTTCTGGGCCGGCAGGAGCAGGACATGTTCGAAGACATCCCGGGCGGCGTGGTGCAGGGAGGACATCTTGCGCACCTCAGGGCCGGCGATGTAGTTGCCCACGGGCTGGACAGAGAAGCAGAGCACGCCGCCAGGACGAAGCCTGGACCTGGCCAGGCGGAAGAAGTCCCGGGTGAAGAAGCGATTGGACTTGAAGGTCTGGGGTTCGGGAAGGTTGACGAGGACAGCGTCATAGCTCTCTGGCAGGCTGTGCAGAAATGCCCGGCCGTCCATGTTGACCACCCTCAAGCCGGGGATGCGCTCCAGCAGCCCGTGCCTGAACTTCAGGGCGGTCAGCCTGGGGTCGATCTCCAGATAGTCCACCCGGTCGGGATCGTGCTTGGCGAGCTCAGCCATCATCCCGGCCTGGGCCCCGATGAGCAGGACCCGGTCCACGCTGGGGGGCTGGGACAGGGGAACGTGCACCAGCTCCTGAGCCAGGTATCGATTCTGGCTCGAGGTCACGGGCTCCCCGTCCAGGATCAGGGTGGCCTGATCCCGGTTCCTGACGACCTGAATCCGGCCGTACCTGGATTCTTCATAGGCCAGGAGCTCTCCGTCCTCCGGGCTGAGGCTGCGTTTCTCCAGGCCGAATCCGAGAAGGCCGGAGGCCAGTGCGGCGGCGCAACCAAGGAGCACCGTTATGTTCCGGCGCCGGGAGCGGGGAAAGAGGAACAGGGCCAGGAGAATGAGGATGGTGTTCAGGATCAGCAAAGCCTGGAAGGGCAGGAGAACGAAGACCAGGACAAAGGAAAAGAGCAGCCCCCCGGTCACGTCGCCGACATTGTCGGCCAGGTAGACGCGCGTCCCTGGGTAGCCGGGGATGTCCCGCCTGATGGCGTAGAGGCTGTAGGGCAGTGCGAAGCCGATGAGCAGGGCGTAGGGGGAGATCGTGCCCAGGATGAAGAGCAGGGTCGCGGAGAAGCCGGTTCCGCTTCCAGGGAGAAAGAAGACGTCGCGAAGAAGCCTGATGGCCAGGATCTGAATCGGGGAGCCGGCGGCCAGGATCAGGGTCAGCACCCCAAGTCCGCTGCAGGTGGCCGGGCGCCGGTCCGAGAACCACCTGGCCAGCAGGGTGCCTGCACCGCCCATGACCAGCCAGATGGTCAGGATCAGGGCAATGACGAACTCATTGCCGGAAAACTGGGCCAGGAGCTCCCGGACAGAGAGGAGCTGAGTGACCACGGACGCGATGCCGGTGACGACAATCACCAGCAGGATCCGGAGGTCACCTCTTTTCTTCAAAGTATTGAACCTGGTAGGTCTGGACCTCGAGCTGCTCTTTTTTCCAGGCATCGGCTGGCAGACCTGCCTTGAGGCACAAATGACCCAGGAATTCCTCCGGTTTCGGGAGCTGCTCCCAGACCTGGGGAAGGAAGGTTGACCTGGCCGGACCCTTGGACAGGATCACGCCGTCGACATTGGGCCTGAGCTTGCTCACCAGGTCCTGGGGGCTGGAAAACTCCAGTGGCTGAGGGTCGGTGAGGATGGAGACCTCGATGGTGATCTCCTGAAATTCGTTCCGGCCCAGAGGCGGGAACCTGGGGTCCCGAAAAGCGGCGTTGACCGCATTGTTGCGAACACTCGCCCGCAGTGGCTCAGATTCAAGGAGGCTGCCGATGCACCCCCGGAGCTGATCCTGGATGTGCAGGGTGACAAAGGTGCCTCGCTGCAGATCGAAAACAGGGTCGTCCAGTCTGGCCTCCATTTCGGAGCTGGAAAGAGCATCGGGTTCAAGGCCCAGCTCCTGGGCGATGGCCAGTCTGGCCAGGTCGAGCAGAGTCCGGCCCTGGTCCGGGTTGAGTTGTGTCGGCGGTGTCTGACTCATGGCGTCTTCTCCATACAAGGCGATTGTGGCGTAGCCCACGACCGAATCCCTGGGGCCGGCCGAGTCTGCGCTCGTGGATGCGTGGACAAGCACCGGATGCCAGCGGTGCTCTCGTGCCAGGGTGAGCAGGATGCGCAGCGGTGTCAACCCGCAGGCCCTGTTCGCTCCTTGAGCGAGCAGTTCCGGCTGGAGGTCCAGAATCATGCCGATGGTTTCCCGATCTCTTTTCCGGGCCTGATCATGACTCAGGTAGTGGGAGAGGTCGGTGCTGACCACCACAAGGGTCTCTGGGCCCAGCAGGGGCTCCAGGGCCCGGGCGCATTCCTGAATGCGGGTCGGTCCGAAGATGACCGGCACGATGTCGAAGTCAGACAGGTAGGTCTGGAGAAAGGGCAGGACCACTTCCAGGCTGTGCTCCTGCCGGTCGGCCTGGGGCATTGAGCTGAAGAGCACCGACGAGTTCCTGAGTTTCCGGGCCGCTGGGTGAACCGGGACCCGGCCGAGCGGGGTGGCGTAGGCCGTGGCCAGGGTCACGGCCCCGTGGGAGAAACCGATCCGGTGATCCGGACCCAGGAGGACGACCGTGTCAAAGGAGTGGTTCTCAAGGGCATGGACGGCATGGGCGGCCGTGAGCCCGGAGAAGACGTACCCGGCATGGGGCATGATCAAGGCTTTGAGCGGTCGGTCCGCTGGCAGGTCGAGCCTGGAGGATCTGGCCCGGGCGGTCAACTCTGCGATCATCGCCCGGAGTCGGTCCGGGTCCCTGGGGTAGAACTTGCCGGCCCACACAGGCTGGCGGATCTGTTGTCCAGAGGCCGTTGACGGCTGCCCGGAGAGAAACAGGGTCAGAAAGGCCAGGGCGATCCAGGCCAGAGCCGGGCCTGAGGGTGTGCTCACAGGGCCTCCTCGGGTTCAGGCTGGGCCGGTCCCCAGGCCCAGCCCGGTCACGATCTCGAACTCATCCCGGGTCACGGGCTGGACAGAGAGACGGGAGCCCTTGCGCAAGAGCTCCATGTTCTCCAGGCCCGGGGTGGACCGGAGCTCAGGCAGGGGGATGGCCCTGGAAAACTCCTGGTCCGCCTGGATGTCCACCATGAACCAGGTTGGACGGTCCGGGTCGCTCTTGGGGTCGAAATGGCCGTCCTGCGGGTCCCAGGCCGTGAAGTCGGGATAGCCGGACCTGGTGACCCTGGCCGTGCCCACGACCGCAGGGGGCTTTTCCCGGCTGTGGTAGAACAGGACCAGGTCCCCCTCCTGGATCTCGTCCCGGAGGAAGTTCCTGGCCTGGTAGTTGCGCACCCCGTCCCAATAGGTTGCCTGATCCGGGCTGGCCAGGAGATCCGCCCAGGAAAAGGCCTCTGGGTCTGATTTGAAGAGCCAGTAACGTGCGGGCATGTTCTTCCCCGGTGTTCGTTTCAGGTTAGAGTGGTCCTGCTCGAGGGCAATTGGAAGAGAGGTTCAAGGTTCAAGGGAGAAAGAATTCCTGACGCTGAACTTGCCAGTCCGGCCA
>CAZNIP010000014.1:27085-43583 GCA_964573115.1 uncultured Desulfohalobiaceae bacterium
GGTTCAAGGTTCAAGGGAGAAAGAATTCCTGACGCTGAACTTGCCAGTCCGGCCAGCGGCCGGGCTGACACCTGAACACTTCACAACACCGCCCCCTCGAGAATGTCCAGAATCTCTTCCCGGGAGTAGAGCGGTCCGTGCCCGATCCCTGGGCATTCGCGGCAGACCTGTTTCCAGGCGTACTCGCTGCGCAGGTTTTTGGCCCAGAAGGGGTAGGTCCGGCACTGAGCCGGCCGGACCGGGTAGATGGTGCAGGCCCGATCATAGAACAGGCAGTCCCCGCCAATCCGTTCCCTGATGGTGTAGCTGTCCCGAAAGGGGTCCAGGCAGGCTTCAATCAGACCCGGCACGGAGAGGCCCAGGTGGTCAGCCAGGCGAATCATCTCATCCCGGCTGACAGCGACGGTCCCGGGCTCCCCTGTGCAGCAGGACCCGCACTGCTGACAGGCGAATCTGACCCCCTGATCAAAGACTGTGCAGCAGCGGTCTGAGATGTGGCTCATGGCATCATCCATCACCGGACTGAGGAATGTTCAGGCTGCGGCCAGTGGGCGTCCAGAAAGGACAGGAGTTCCCTGTGCCAGGTGTCGGGCTGGTTCAGATAGCAGGGGTGGGAGGCGTCCTCCACGATGACCAGCCTGGAGTCGGGGAGCTCCTGGTGGAGGATTTCGGCGTTTCGTCGCGGGGACACCGTGTCTTTGTCCCCCCAAACCAGCAGGCAGGGGATGTCCACGGCCCTGAAGCGGTCCCTGTTCTCCTCGATCCCCACGGAACCGATCAGGACCAGGCCGCCAACCATGTCCGGCCGTTTGAAGACGAACTCCTGACTGTACCGCCCCCCCCGCGAAGGGCCGACGAACACGGGGCGGTCCAGATCATGGGCCTGGATGTAGCCGGCCAGGAGGTCCACCTTGGAGGCCCGGCATTCAGGGGACTCTCCGAACCCGGGCATGTCCAGGGCATGAACGTCGAACCCCTGCCGGGCAAGATGATCCAGGGTCCCCAGCTCCTGCCAGGTGGCAGCTGAAAAGCTGGCCCCATGCAGGAGGATGATCGATTTCCGGGTCCCGTTCCGGGCCTGGAGGCAGTTCAGACTGCACGGGCCGACGGTCACCGTCTGCTGGGAGATGAAACTCATGGGCAGCCATCCTCTGTTGTGTTCACATTCGGACATTGAAATTGTAATCAAGACAGCGAAAATGGCAATAAAGGGGGCTGAATCAGTTTTGGCCTTGATATTCCAGGCAAAAGAGCCGAGCATATGCAGTCGTGACCCGCAGCATGACGGAGGATCAGTTGGTCAGCAGTTCGCAGACAGTGACGTTTCGCATCCTGGGCCTGATCTATCTTTCTCACTTCATCCGGCATGGCATGGTCTTTCCCCTGGTGCCGCTCTTTGCCCAGGGACTCGGGGCCGGGGCCAAAGAGATCGGGCTGGTGGCCAGTTCCTTCAACCTTCTGGCCATGTTTCTGGCCATTCCCATCGGGGGGATCATCGAGCGGGCCGGGATGAAGACCGTTCTCCTGTGCGGGGTGATCAGCAATGTGCTCGCCAGTGTGCTTCTGGCCACGGCGCCCAACCTGGTCATGCTCGTGGCAGCTCAGATTTTCGGTGGGCTGGGGTTCCTGTTCCTGGTCGTTTCCAGTCAGACCTACGTGTCCCATCTGACCGAAGACCACCATCGGGAGAGGGGCTTTGGCTTCCTGGCCCTGATTGCGGCCTTTGGGTTCATGCTCGGCCCGCCCCTGGGCGGCACCTTGAGCGTGCACTTCGGTCACAGGACAGTCTTTGGGCTCTCGGGCATGCTGGCTGCGATGGGGCTGGCATCCCTGTTCCTGAGTCAGGATGGCTGCGGCCATGCAGACGATGCCGGCACCAGGGACGCAAAGATGCTTCCCCAGTTGCGGACCATGCTTTCCGACACCAGGCTGGTCAGCGTGCTCCTCGTGTCCTTCACCGTGGTCTTCGTGGTCAGCCTGAGGAACTCTTTTCTGCCGGTCCTGCTCAAGAGCAAGCATCTGGACGAGATGACCATCGGGGTGCTCTACGGGGTCTTCGCCAGTGCCATGACTGCAGTGCGGATGATCATCGGACGGGTCATGGGCAGGATGACCAGGGAGCGACTCCTCGGCTTGACCCTGCTCCTGCTTGGGGTCGGGCACGGCCTGCTGCCGTTGCTGTCCGTCCCGGCATGGCTGGGCGTGGTCATGTTTTTCGGCGGTTTCGGTTTTGGGATCTCCCAGCCCCTGACCATGGTCATGGTATCAGATCACAGCGGCTCGGGTCTGGCCATGGGGGTCAGGTTCTCCACGATCACCACAGCCACGGTCCTGAGCCCCCTGCTCATGGGGTGGGTCGTGGATTTCGGGGGCCTGGAGCTGCCGTTCTATCTCGGGGCGATGATGATCCTCAGCCTGGGGCTGCTCCTGGCCAGAGGGGCTTTCCGGTCCTGAAGGCACTCTTCGAGCTCGGCCAGAAGCTGCGCTGACAGCAAAAGCAGACGGGCCCCCTGGTGCTGCACCAGGGGGCCCGTCTGCTTTGAAGGAGGAGGAAGGTCAGCGTTTCTTCTTTTCCCAGTCAGGGACGGTGGCCGGGTCATGGACCTCTTCCCACCCGGTGAACATGGCCTTGATGTGGGCGAAGACAGTGTGTCCCGTGGTGGTCATGTACACATGGACAATGAGGAAGGCCAGCATGGCGAAACCACCTGCCGTGTGCAGGTAGGCCAGGGTGGACAGGGACCAGTCCAGGCCCATGGCCGGCCAGGAGTTGTATGAGTAGACGAGGAAGCCGGTCACGATCTGGAAAGGGACCAGAAAAGAGACGATCCCAAGATAGGTCAGCCGTTGCAAAGGGTTGTGCTTGGCCCCCTTGGTCTTGGGCACTGGATGGGGTTCGCCCCTGAAGATGCCGTAACCGTAGAAGCGCACGACCTGCAGGAGCTTCCGGTAGGTCGGGGAGTACTGCTTCCACTCCCCGGTGGTGAACATCCAGAAGACGATGAAGGCGTAGAGGACGAGCCAGGTCCAGGCACAGAAGTTGTGGATGGTGAAGGCGGTCTCGAACCCGAACAGGGTGTAGGTGGAGTGGATTTCAAACCCAGTCAGCAACAGGGCGATGATCAGCAGCCCCTGGGCCCAATGCCAGAAACGCTCGAACCGGGTGTAGAGATAGATGCTCTGCTCACTCATGGCGGCCTCCTGTGATCAAGTGTCGCTCTTGCTGCGGCCGTTTCTGGAGATGGCCCGAAGAAGACCGTGAACCCCGACTCCGCCAAGAGAGCCCAGGACCACGACCCAACCCAGGGCGTCCAGGGGCGGGCTGCTGTCCCGGCCCGGCATGTAGAAGCCGCTCAGGGCCGCCAGGCGACCGTTGTCCTGGTGGCAGGACACGCAGGACAAAGAGTCTTCCTTGGGGGCCACCATGTGGGTGATGGGGAAATGGTAGGCGGTTTCAATGAACTCGAACTCCCCGCTGAAGGGCAGATCCATGTACTCCATGCCCGCATCAAGGGCCTTCTTCCAATCGTAGTTCTTCCAGAAGGCCCCTGACTCCTTGGAGCCGAAGAGATGGATGTTCAGGAGGACGTTGTTTTCCGTGTCATACGGTTGCTTGCCCCGGTGGATCTTGAAAGGGTAGATCCTGGCCCTGGCGTCCTCGCGGCTGCCCAGAGGGTGGTTGACCTCGATGGGAGCCTGCGCCGGGTCCAGCTTGTCGGTGATCAGGTGGTACTCCATCTTGCCGTTGAACCAGCGATAGTCGGGAGTCACGTTCTTGGCCCACCTGAACTCCCCTTTCTTGCCATGATAGGTGGCCCTGTTCAGAGGGCCCTTCTTGACCACCGGCTTGCCTTTCTCGTTCAGCTTGCCGGCGGGGGTCCAGTCCCACCACATCTTGGTGGGGTGTTTTCTGGCAAAGGCCGGAATGTGGCAGGTCTGGCAGGCCACCATGTCGGTGTGGTCGTTGGCCTTGTGCCCTTCCTTGTGCGGCTTCTCCGTGTGGCAGGACACACAGGCGATTCGTTCCACGAGGTCGTCGTCGAGCAGGCTCTTGCGCTCTTCAAAGGCCGGCTGCTTGTAGCAGCGTCCGGCGATCTTGTGGGCCTGGGTGGTGTGGCAGCGGACACAATCGAAATCGCCGCCTTCCGGGGACATGTGGACATCCAGGCTGCGACTCGGAGAGAGGAGCGATGAATCCAGGTCCCCGTGCTTGACCCCGTCGCCGCCGCCGCCGTAGAAGTGGCATGTCCCGCAGTTTTTCCGGTCAGGCCGCCCCACGGACTGAGCGACCTTGTTCCAGTTGGGGGGGTAGAACATCTTGCCCCCGAACTTTTTGGGCTCGGAAACCGGATGCCCGGCCCCGGTGGGGAACTTCTTGTAGGTTCCGGTCTGCTCGTGGCAGACCAGGCAGTCCACCCTTTTCTCTGAAGTGAAGTCAAAGGACTTGTCTTCCCAGCCGTATCCGGCGTGGCAGGATGTGCAACGAGCCTCGTTGCTCTGGATGAACATTCAGAAGTTGTTCATGGTCAGCCCGTTCTTGCCCATCACCTTGTTGGGGTCGGCCGGGCAGATCCATGTCCAGTGGATGGTCTTGTGCACCTGTTCGGCAGCTTCGTTGTGGCAGCTCAGGCAGGCTTCGGTCACCTCGGGCCCGGACTGGAAATCCTGCTGCAGGGCCTCATGCATGGAATGGTCAGCCGTGATCCAGCGCTCCGGCGCCTGGACCACCTTTCGGGCCTCTGCAGCACCGTAGTCCTTGTCAGGATCAGGTTCCACAGCCCCGAAGGCCAGGCCTGGAGCGAGAAAGGAACACAGGGCCAGGCCCAGAATGGCCCTGTACACGTAAGATTGCCTGCCGTGTCGTTGAAGCATTTCTGCCCCCTTCCAGATTGAACACATGATTCTGGCGTGTGCTCCGGTCCGCAGGTCCAGCCCTGCCGGAGGAATCGCACCTTGTAAACTGTAGTGGATCAGGCTGCCGGAGTCAAATGGGCCTGCAGCCCAGCATGGTCCAGAGCCGTTCAAGGCCGTGCCTGACGACGGGATCAGCTTGTGCCTTGAGGCTTGAGGATCGTCTGTGATGAACATGCAGCAAGGATCATGCCGGTGAAGGGAAACGTCGCCTGGCCCCAGACCGTTCTCAGCCGCATCGGCGAAGGCGGTTGGACTTCGCCAGTCAGGGGCTCAGCGAGCCAGACGCAGAGCCCTTGTTCAAGGTGTCCACAGCGTGGCAGCATGTGAACGTGATGTTGGACACCTGTTCATTTTGATGGCCATGTTCAGGCAGGCCCACGGGGTCAGAAGGATGATCGCGGTTCATGACCGGGAATGGCGACGCCATGGGGCTCGGCCATGATTCCACTTGACAAGGCTGTTTGAGGCCATTACCTCTTATCAACATTTTCAGAGGCATTGCTCAAAAACGTCCCTGCAACCACGAGCCAAAAATTATGGAATGCGTTCGTCTCACCTCCAGCTGTGATCTGGATTTCATGAAGCGCGTGGCCGAGGAGAGCGAGCAGGACCCCATGCTCTGCTATCAGTGCGGGAACTGCACCGCGGGCTGTCCGTTCACCCAATTCTTCGATATCCCCGTGCACCAGGTCATGCGCCTCCTGCAGGCCGGACAGAAGGAGACCATTCTCAACTCCCGCTCCCTCTGGCTCTGTGCCACCTGCGAGTCCTGCACCACTCGATGCCCGAACAACATCGACGTGGCCAGGATCATGGATGTCCTCAGACATATGGCCAGGCGGGAGGGCCAGGTGACCGAAAAGCAGGTCAAACAGTTCAACGACAGTTTTCTGAAATCGGTCAAACGGCACGGCCGGGTGTTTGAACTGGGGACACTGATCTCGTATGTGACCCGTTCCGGACGGCTCATGACCGATGCCGACCTTGGCCCCAAGGTCCTGGGCAAAGGAAAGATCGACCCCAGACCTCACAACATCCAGGGCAAGGATGAAGTGACCAAGATCATCAATCGCTACCTGGGAGATGAACGAGAATGAGTTCACCGCTGCGCTACGCCTACTACCCCGGGTGTTCAGGACTGAGCACCTCCAGGGACTACGACGAATCCACCCGGGTCGTGTGCAAAACCCTGGGCATTGAGCTCGAGGACCTCGAAGACTGGAGCTGCTGCGGCTCAACGCCTGCTCACACTGTGGATCATGTCTTTTCAGCCGCCCTGTCGGCAAGGAACCTTGAAATTGCCGAGCGCATGCAGCACGACACTGTGGTCACGCCCTGCCCGAGCTGCCTGACCAACCTCAAGGTGGCCGAGCACAGGATGGCCAAGGACTCGTTTCGGGATCAGGTCAACCAGCTCCTGGACCGGCCCTGCCAGAACACCGTGGTCACGAAGTCAGTGCTCCAGATCCTGTTCGAGGACCTCGGGGTGGAGGCTATCAAGGCCAAGGTGGTCAAGCCCCTGACCGGGATGAAGGTGGCGCCCTATTATGGCTGCATCATGAACCGGCCGCCGGAGATCATGGATTTCGACGACCCGGAAAACCCTGTGGCCATGGACCGGATCCTGGAGGCCCTGGGGGCGGTCGTCCTCGACTTCCCGCTCAAGGTCGAGTGCTGCGGCGGCTCCTTTGGCGTGGCCAGAAAGGATATCGTCATGCAGCTCTCCGGAAAGCACCTGCAGATGGCCAGTGACATTGGAGCCGATGCTGTGGTCACCGCCTGCCCTCTCTGCCAGATGAACCTGGACCTGCGCCAGGGTCAGATCAACTCTGCCCACAACACGAACTACCGCATCCCGGTCTTTTATTTCACCCAGCTCATGGGACTGGCCCTGGGGTTGAGCCGGAAAGACGTCTTGATGAACAAGCTCGTTGTCGATCCCGACTTGGCCCTGGACAAGATTCAGGAACCCCAGGACGACAGGGCTGTCAACGAGTAGCACGTGAGGAGACCATGAGAATAGGCGTTTTTGTCTGTCACTGTGGAAGCAATATTGCCGGGACCGTGGATGTGGCCAGTGTGGCCGAACAGGCCAGGGCCTATCCGGAGGTGGCCTACGCCACGGACACCCTGTACGCCTGCTCCGAACCCGGCCAGGAGGGCATTGTCCAGGCCGTCAGGGAACACAACCTGGATGGCGTGGTCGTGGCCTCCTGCACCCCGCGAATGCACGAGCCCACCTTTCGCCGGGCTGTGGAGCGGGCCGGCCTGAACCGCTACATGTTCGAGATGGCCAACATCCGGGAACACGTGTCCTGGATCGGCAAGGACAAGGACGCCAACACGGCCAAGGCGGCCGACCTGATCAAACAGGCTGTGGAAAAGCTGCGCTTTGACAAGCCCCTGCACGCCAAATCCTTTGAGATCAACAAGAGGGTCATGGTCGTGGGAGGCGGGGTGGCCGGAATCCAGGCCGCCCTGGACTGTGCCGAGGGCGGCCTGGAGGTCATCCTGGTGGAAAAGGAGACCACCATTGGGGGCAAGATGGCCAAGCTGGACAAGACCTTCCCCACTGTGGACTGCTCGTCCTGCATCCTGGGGCCCAAGATGGTCGATGTGTCCATGCACCCGAACATCACGCTCTACGCCGCAACCGAGATCGAGGACATGGCCGGCTATGTGGGCAACTTTTCCGTGCAGCTGCGCAAGAAGGCCACCTATGTGGACTGGGACAAGTGCACCGGCTGCGGCCAGTGCATGGAAAAGTGCCCCAGCAAGAAGAGCTTTGACAAGTTCAACGAGGGCATTGCGACCACGACAGCCATCAACATCCCCTTTCCCCAGGCCATACCCAAGCGGGCGGCCATCGACCCTGATTACTGCCTGCAGTTCACCAAGGGCAAGTGCGGGGTCTGCGCCAAGATCTGCCCCACCGAGGCCATCAACTACGAGATGAAGGACGAGTTCGTGACCGAAGAGGTTGGGGCGGTCATTGTGGCCTCCGGGTACGACCTCTTTGATCATTCCAAGTACGGTGAATATGGCGGGGGACGTTACAAGGACGTGATCACCTCCATGCAGTACGAGCGTCTGCTCAACGCTTCCGGCCCCACAGGGGGGCACATCAAGCGCCCCTCGGACGGCAGGGAGCCCAAGAAGGTCGTCTTTGTCCAGTGCGTGGGGTCACGGGACAAGTCTGTGGACCGGCCCTACTGCTCGGGCTTCTGCTGCATGTACACGGCCAAGCAGGCCATTCTGACCAGGGACCATATTCCGGATTCCGAGTCCTATATCTTCTATATGGACATCAGGGCCCCGGGCAAGCAATACGACGAGTTCACCAGACGGGCCATCGAGGTTTACGGCGCCAGATACATCCGGGGCCGGGTCTCCCAGATCTACCCCCACGGCGATGTCCTCATCGTTCGAGGCGTGGACACCCTCATGGGCACGCAGGTGGAGGTCGAGGCCGACCTGGTGGTCCTGGCCGTGGGGGCTGAATGCTCCCACGGGGCCAGGGATCTGGCTGAAAAGCTGCGCATCTCCTATGACGCCTACGGGTTCTACATGGAGAGCCACCCCAAGCTCAAGCCGGTGGAGACGAACACGGCCGGGATCTATCTGGCCGGGGCCTGTCAGGGGGCCAAGGACATTCCGGCTTCCGTGGGCCAGGGCAGTGCCGCCGCTGCCAAGGTGCTGGCCCTGTTCTCCAGGGATCAGCTGGAATCCGACCCCCAGGTGGCCGAGGTCAATGTCAACCGCTGTGTGGGCTGCGGCAAATGCATCCAGACCTGCCCCTTTGGCGCCATCCAGGAAGTCCAGGACCGAGGCGGCAACGTCAAGGCCGAGGTCATCGAGACCATCTGTCAGGGCTGCGGCCTGTGCTCCGTGACCTGCCCCCAGAAAGCCATCCAGCTGCAGCACTTCACGGATAATCAAATCCTCGCGGAGGTCAACGCTCTATGTCAGCCAACGATGGAAGAGAGCTTCGAATAGTCGGGTTCCTCTGTAACTGGTGTTCCTACGGCGGGGCGGACACGGCCGGAGTTTCCAGGCTGAGTCAGCCTACGGACCTGCGGATCATCCGCCTTCCCTGCACCGGACGCATGGACCCGCTCTTCATGTTCAAGGCTCTGCTCTCAGGGGCTGACGGGGTGCTCGTCTCAGGGTGCCATCCCCGGGACTGTCACTATTCCGAGGGCAATTACTATGCCCGCCGGCGGCTGGAGCTGGCCAAGCGACTCCTGCCGCTCCTGGGGTTCGATGCCAGGCGGTTCGAGTACACCTGGGTTTCGGCCTCCGAAGGGCAGCGCTGGCAGCACGTGGTCACGACCTTCACCAACCAGATTCACGAGCTGGGGCCGTCGCCCAAGGTGTCTGCAGCCGCCCTCAAGACGACAAGGAGAGAGACGTGAGTGTGTTGGACGAACTCAAAACCGCCATCAAGGGCGAGCTGGCCAACCTCGACGTGGTCATCGGGTGGAAGCAGGGATTCGATCCTCTGCACGCCACCCCGCATTTCATGCGCACGGAAGCGGATGTTGACCAGCTCATCTGGAACCCCTTGTGCGTTCAGAACCTGGCCACCTATCTGACCGGGTTCAAGAACAAGAAGGTCGGTGTTGTGGTCAAAGGCTGCGACAGCCGCTCAGTGGTCGAGCTGCTCCAGGAAAAGCTCATCTCCCGGGACAGGATCACCGTTTTCGGGGTCACCTGCTCCGGGGCCGTTGACCTGGTCAAGCTGAAGGCCGAGCTGGGGTCCAGCGGTCGGGTCCGCGAGGTCAGATTTGAGAATGGCCGGATCGTGGTTCAGACCAGTCAGGAAGAGCGCAGCTTTGCCCTTGCAGACTCTCTGCTCAGCAAATGCAGGGCCGAGCAGACTCCTGACCCGGTGATCTTCGACTATCACTTCAAGGATGCTGAAGGCCTGGAGCTCTGCGGTCAGGGCGAACGTCCCGGTCTGGACGCGCTGGAAGACATGAGTCTGGAGGAGCGCTTTGCCCACTGGAACCATCACATGGACCGCTGCATTCGCTGCTACGCCTGTCGCAATGCCTGTCCCATGTGCGTCTGCCGGGATCACTGCATTGCCGAGACCCGTGACCCGCACTGGCTCAGCCAGGAGACGGATCTGCAGCAGAAATGGATGTTTCAGCTCATCCATGTCATGCATCTGGCCGGGCGGTGCACCGAATGCGGTGAGTGCGAAAGGGCCTGCCCCATGGACATCCCCATTCTGACCCTGCGCCAGAAGCTGAACAGGGAGATCAGGGATGTCTTTGACTATCAGGCCGGGACGAACCCGGAAGCCGTGCCTCCCTTGATGACCTTTCAGGTGGAGGAGGAGAATATCAACGAGAGGGGTTGGTGATGGCTGGGAGCATGTTCCTGAAAAGCGACAATCTGGCGAACTGGCTGCAGGAGCTGAGCGAGCAGGCCACGGTCTATGTCCCGGTTCAGGCCGGTGAGGCCACAGACTTCCAGCCCTACACCCGTGATGCAGAGATCAATCTCCGGGAGCAGCCGACCGCGCCGCCGAAGAAGGTGGTCTTCCCCCAGACAGAGACCCTGCTCAAGTATCGATATGTGAAGGATCCTGACCACCCCGACACCCAAAAGATCCAGGTCAGGGAGACTCTGCCCGAAGCCGGTGAAAAGAACATTGTCTTTGGCTGCCGGCCATGCGGGGCCAAAGGGTTTGCCATCTTCGACCCGGTCTATGACTCCGATCAGGTCAGCGATCCCTATTACAGGGCCAGACGGGAGCAGACCCTGCTCGTGTCCCTGGCCTGTCAGGAGCCGGACAATTCGTGCTTCTGCCACTGGGTGGGCGGCGGTCCTGCAGACCCTTCCGGGTCGGACCTCCTCCTGGTCCCTCTCGCAGAGGGATACCTGGTCGAGGCCCATTCTGATCGTGGGCTGGAGCTGTTGAGCTCGGGGAATCTTGACCAGGCTGCGGACGCTCAGGTCAAAGAGGCCGAGGAGACCAAAAAGCAGGCCATGGCAGAGCTCGACGATCCGCCGGACCTGAGCGACGTGCCGGAGAGGCTGCTGGACCTGTTCGACGATCTTCAGTTCTGGGAAGAGGTCTCTGCCAAGTGCATCAGCTGCGGGGCCTGCACCTACCTCTGCCCAACCTGCTACTGCTTCAACATCACGGACGAGGCCACAGGGCTCTCCGGCAAGCGGGTCCGGACGTGGGACAACTGCATGTCCTTCCTGTTCACCCTCGAGGGCAGCGGACACAACCCAAGGATGACCAAGGCCCACCGGCTGCGGAACAGGGTCGGTCACAAGTTCAGCTACTATCCCCAGCTGCATGAAGGCGTCATGGCCTGCTGCGGTTGCGGGCGGTGCATCAAGAGCTGCCCTGTGTCGGTGGATATCCGGGAAATCGTCCTGCGCGCCAAGGAGACTGTTCATGAGTAACCCGTACCTGCCTGAGATGGCGACCATTGCTGAAATCATTCAGGAAACGCACAACATCAAGACCTTCCGGGTGGTCTTGAACGATCAGAGCAGGATGGCCGATTTCACCTTCAGCCCCGGGCAGGTGGGACAGCTCTCCGTGTTCGGCAGCGGCGAAGCCACCTTTGTCATCAATTCCCCGCCGACCCGGCTTGACTTTCTTCAGTTCAGCGTTTTGCAGGTGGGGGAGGTGACCACCAGGCTGCACTCCCTCCAGGCAGGGGACCAGATCGGGGTTCGGGCCCCTCTGGGCAATGCCTTTCCCCTGGAGGCGATGAAGGGCAGGGACATCCTCTTTGTCGGGGGCGGCATCGGCATGGCCCCGCTGCGGACCCTGCTCCTGACCATGCTGGACAACAGAGACGACTACGGGGACATCTCCATGATCTACGGGGCCCGGTCCCCCCAGGACCTCTGCTTCACCTACGAGTTCGAGGAGTGGCGGAAGCTGGGGGCCAACCTGACCCTGACCGTGGACAGGGAGTTCCCTGACTGGAAAGGTCGGGTGGGGTTTGTCCCGGCCGTGCTGGCTGAGGAGGCCCCGAGCCCCCACAACACCGTGGCCGTCACCTGCGGCCCTCCGATCATGATCAAGTTTGTGATCAAGGGGCTCAAGGAGCTCGAGTTCGAAGACGGGCAGATCATCACCACCCTGGAGAAACGGATGAAATGCGGGGTCGGGCTCTGCGGCCGCTGCAACATCGGCACCCACTACGTCTGCGTTGACGGCCCAGTCTTTTCCTATGCCCAGCTCAAGGCCCTGCCCTCGGAGATTTGAGGTCAGCCTGGAAGAAGAGCCGGGTTTTGGCCCTGAGGGTGGGATGGCGACGCTGCCAGAGGCAAGGGGTTCATGACCACGCACGATCCTGTCCGGACTTATTTTCGGGCAGGATTTTTTTTTGCATTGAAGCTGGAAAAACCTGACCATCCGGTCGGGCGAAAATCGCGATTGGCCAGAAAAATCCAGTCCCTTTAGCGAATTATCAGCAGGAGCTTGACTTACTTCAGGGGGGGGAATAGAGTAAAATATCGTTAAAATCCAGGACGACCCCTGATTTTCCCAACACAGGAGGTGTCGGTATGAGCGCCCGCGACTATCTGACCCCGTTTGCCGAGACCAACCGAGCGATTTGCGACGGTGCTGACGAGCGGAAAGTTCTGAACCTGATCACCAGGCACATGACGGAGACTTTGGGCATCAAGGGAAGTTTCATCAAGATTCGATCTCCGGAAGGGGAGCCCTTTGAGCAGAGCGAGGGGCTGGGACTGGGGCGAAGCAGCTTCAAGGTCAGGTTCTCCCAGGGCAAGAAGCTGGAGCTGTTGTCCAGCTTCGGGCTCAGTCCGGACTTCATCTACTCCGACCGCTGCTCCTCACCAAAGAGCATCCTGGGACGGATTCCTCAGGAGACCATCTTTGTTCAGGACCTGCAGGCCGGGGATGTCAGCCTGGACCGGGAGGACCTGGATGTCCTCGAGGCCGAAGGCATCAGGGCCACGCTCCTCTTTCCGGTGGAGGTGGACCACGAAAAGGTGGCCTATGTGGCCCTGTTCGACAGCAAGATCGGAGATCTGACCAGGGATGACGTCAAGTTCGCCAGGGCCATCAGCAGCCGCGGCGTGAGCGCCTTCATCCGCATTCGTGACCTGGACCGCCTCATGCAGCGCCAGCGGCTCTTTCTGCGGAGCTTTCAGGAAGTCAGCGATGCGGTCAATTCAACCCTGAACATCAACAAGGTCCTGGAGTTCGCCGCCAAGATGGTCACCAATGTTCTCGGCATCAGCGGCACCCAGATCCGGCTTCTGGACTCCAAGACCCAAAAGCTCAAGCTGGCCGCTTCCTACGGGTTGAGCGAACGGTTCACGAATATCGGCCCCGTGGCGGCCAGGAGACGTCAGGAAGGGGCTGAAATGGACAAGATCGTGGTCATCGACGATGTGGCCAGTGACGCCAGGCTGCAATACAAGGACGACATCCTGGCCGAAGGCATCACCAAGATGCTGACCATCCCCTTGAACATCTCGGAAAAGAACATTGGCGAGCTGACCATGTTCACGAGCGGCAATCGCTCCTTTTCAGAGGAGGAGATCGATTTTGCCGATGCCATCGGCCATCAGTGCGCCTGCGCCATCAACAAGGCCCAGATTTATCAGCGGGTCAAGTACGAGTATCAGCAGCTCCTGGAAGATTTCGGGTATGAAGGCAGCAGCTGAGACCGGTTGTCTTTGATGCGGTCGTCGCGTATGCTGCCAGCCCGGTTGCTGGGCTTCACATCAACACGAAATGGTCAGTCCTGGCAGAGGCAGGGCTGAGCAGGGAGAGAGAGTATATGGCAGGTATTTTCAAGGCCAATGACATTGTCCGGGCTGCAGTGGAGGCGGAAAAGAAGGGCGAGGAGTTTTACACCTGCCTGGCCGGCAGGGTCAAGAACGAAAGGATTCAAGAGCTCTTCAAAGACCTGGCCCGGGAGGAGGTCAGACACAGGGAGGTTTTTCAGGCCCTGCTGGACAGGCTTGAGCCGGTGGATGTCCCTGCCTACAGCGACAGTGACGAATACCAGGCCTATTTTGACGCCCTGATCAACTCGCACATGCTCTTTTCCTGCGGCTGGGGGGAATTTCTCCTGGACCAGGTGGCCAATGAGCGCGAAGCCCTGAAGCTGGCCATGACCTTTGAACGGGACTCGCTCCTGTTCTTCAAGGAGATGAAGGACTTCGTGCCCCAGGGTGAGCAGCAGTTCGTCCAGCAGTGCATCGATGAGGAGCGCAAGCACCTGATGCGCCTCAAGGAGCTCATGCCTGAGGACGAGGCTCAGAGCTCGTGACCGTCCCCTCGTATGAAACTTTCGCGAGTTTTCAGGTTTCAGGTGTCTGGTTTCAGCCCTGCCTCCGGCCTGGGCTGACAGGTTCAAGGTTCAGGGTTCAAGGTTGCGGAGAGGAAAGATCCCCGACGTGACCAGCAGGATCTCGTCTCGGCCAGGTTGATCAGCCAAGAAACGTGACTCCAGAATCAAGTTTCATACGAGCGCAGCCAGAGGCTGCGCTGACAAGAACCGGCCTTTGTCACGACAGGGTCGGTTTTTTACGGTCCAGACCGCTTGCCGGTCAGGCTCTCGATCACGATCCGCCAGACCCGGGCCCGTTCCAGCCCGGCCGGGTCAAAGGTCCAGCCGCTCCGGCCGGAGTAGTGGGCCATGATCTGGTCCAGGCCCCTGCGCATGTCGTCCGGGTCGACCAGCTCCTCAATCCTTCCGAACCCGATCACGCTCTCGAACTCGGCAGTCCATCTGCAGGCCAGGTCAGGATGATCGCTGACCCTGGTGCTGCGCTCGAACTGGATGCAGACAGCCGGGTTGGCCAGGAAGAAATCGATCTTCAGGCCCTCCCTGGCAGTATGCACATACAGGGCCCGGCCATCGTAGCCAAAGGAGACAGGGACGACATAAGGGCTGTTCTCCAGGGCCAGACCCAGGTGACAGACCTCGCAGGCGTGGATGATGCCCTCGATCTCTTCCCGGTTGCTGATGAGCTTGTCCTTGCGGCGCATGGCCTCAGCCTCCTGGAACAGGGTCCGCCAGGTCGCCCTCCGGGGAGAAGGCCATGTCTCCGGGGGCGGAGATCAGGGTGCAATGATCCGGCAGCTCCGGGATCAGGGCTGAAGAGATGCCGATCCACTCCAGATGCAGGGTGTCCTGAATCCGAACCACCCTCACGGACCCGGGGGCCCAGTTCCCCAGGGACTCCAGGGCTGCGGCTATGGTCTCCCGGTCAGTGTCCATATGCATGGGGATGGCTGCCTTTTCCGGGCTGACCCCGGTCATGGCGTTGGTGTAGGTCTTGGCGAGGTCCAGGCGGTCCACGAGCCGCCGGGTGCAGAAGTCAGCAAAGCCGATCCCCAGTCCATTGCCTTCCGTGGCTTCGGTCAGATCCCTGACCACGATCCTCTTGATCCGCGGGGCCACGGTGAAGTCCCCCAGGATGTCCCGATTGCGGCCGGTGACATTGGTGTCCATGCCGGTTCCGCTGATGTCCTTGCCGATGCGGTCCACGATGAGCAGGTCGAGGTCGTCGAAAGGGAGTTTGGCCGAGATGTCTTTGGCCCGCTCCAGGAGCTCTTCCTCGGCTGTTTCCAGGTCTTCCGGAAGCATGGCCTTGAGCTCGGCGGTCCGGCCAAAGGCATTCTCCACCAGACCCAGGCCAAAGAGGACATGGCCGCTGTTCAGGACAGATCTGGCCGTTTCCCGAATCAGGGCAGACAGGGAATGGTCCACGGCCAGCCTGTGCACCAGGCTGGCACCGGTGTGCTTTCCCAGTCCGACCGCGAGCATCTTCATCAACCCGCTCTCGATCGGGGCCTTGAACTTGGTGTGGGCCTTGATCCGGTTCACGGCCACGATGTGATCGGCCTCGTGGGCCGTGCGGTCCACATGGACCGGGGTGTTCAGGCTGGTCGTTCCCAGGCGGACGGTGTCCATGGAGGATGTGATGGGGACTCCCATGCTCTGCTCGGTGATCCCGTAGGAGGCCAGCACCTGGAGCTGCCCCTGTGATGTGGCCCCGCCGTGGCTGCCCATGGCCGGGACTATGAAAGGCTGCAGGTCCAGCCCCTTGAGCTCGTCGCAGACCGAACGCAGGATCCGGTCGATCCCATGGATGCCCCGGCTCCCGGCAGTCACGGCCACGGTCTGCCCGGGCCGGGTCCGGGACTGCAGGTCAAGGGAGTCGATTTCCCGAGCGATGCCGGATTCCAGGCTGGCCACGGTCTGATCCGGAAAGGACTGGCGTATGGCGGCCATTTGAGGGAAGCAGGGTGCGGTCATAGGTGAAACTCAAGAAGGCTGGTTGAATGAAGGGGAGACACGATCGCTTGATCCGGGTTCAAATGAAGAAAGTTGAGAGGGCTGAGGGGGTTGAAAATGAAACAGAGCGCTTTCCTGTTCGATCATCTCAACCTCTCCAGCTTCTCGTGGATGACGGCTGGACAACGAGTCCAGGTGGCAGGATGCCGGATTTGACTCTTAAGGGCAACGCTTTGATTCTGGTATGAAACTTCGGAAGGAAGAACCCCACAGTCCTGCGGACAGCTCCCCGGACCCCTCAGTCCTGCGGACAGCTCCCC
>CAZNIP010000015.1:0-3003 GCA_964573115.1 uncultured Desulfohalobiaceae bacterium
CTCCTGCCTCCTGGCTCCTGGCTCCTGAATTCTATCCAGCCAGAAACCTCCCGGTGACCGAGTTCTCGTCCCGGACGATCTCCTCCGGTGTCCCCTGAGCCACGATGAGCCCCCCGAACTCCCCGCCGCCCGGGCCGAGGTCGAAGACATGGTCCGCTGCCCTGATCACGTCCAGGTTGTGTTCGATGACGATCACGCTGGCTCCTTTGCTCACGAGCTCCTTGAGGACCTGAATGAGCTTGCCCACCTCGTGCATGTGCAGTCCGGTGGTCGGCTCATCCAGGATGTACAACGCCCCGGGGAGCCTCTTCTTGCCGAGCTCCCGTGAGATCTTCAGCCTCTGGGCCTCCCCCCCGGACAGGGTTGTGGCCGGCTGTCCAAGGCGGATGTACTCCAGCCCGACCTGCTCAAGGACCTCCAGCTTCCGCTCCAGGACCGGGTGATTGGCGAAAAACTCCCTGGCCTGGCGGACGCTGAGATCGAGGACCTGGGAGATGTTCAGCCCCTTGTAGGTCACATCCAGGGTTTCCCTGTTGTACCTCTTGCCCTGGCAGACTTCGCAGGTCACGAAGACATCGGGCAGAAAGTGCATCTCCACCCTGATCTGACCGTCCCCCTGACAGGCTTCGCAACGACCGCCCCGCACGTTGAAGCTGAATCGGCCCGGCTTGAAGCCCCGCTTCCTGGATTCGGGAGTGGAGGCGAAGATCTTCCGGATCTCGTCAAAGATCTTGGTGTAGGTGGCTGGATTGGATCGCGGCGTCCGCCCGATGGGCGACTGGTCAATGGAGATGACTTTTTCGACCTGTTCAAGACCCTGAATTCCCTCGACCTGGCCGGGGCTGTCCACCTTCATCCCCTTGTCCAGGGCCAGGTGCTTGTAGACCGTGTCCACGACCAGAGAGCTCTTGCCCGATCCGGAAACTCCGGTCACGCAGACAAAGACCCCGAGGGGGATGCGGACATCGATGTCTCTCAAGTTGTTTGTGGCCACATGGTCAAGATCCAAAAAACCGGATGGCTTTCGCCGGACTTCGGGCACGGGGATGGTCAGATCTCCGCGGAGATATTTCCCGGTCAGGGAATCCGTGGTCTCCAGCATGCCCTGGATGCTCCCCGCAAAGACCAGCTCCCCCCCCAGGGCACCGGAGCCAGGCCCCAGCTCGAGGACATGGTCGGCGGCCCTGATCGTGGGCTCGTCATGCTCCACCACGAGCACGGTGTTTCCTCTCTCCTGGAGGCGCCGAAGGGACCCGATCAAACGCTGATTGTCCTTGGGATGCAGCCCAATGGATGGCTCGTCCAGGACATAGGTCACCCCGACCAGCCCCGAGCCAAGCTGACCGGCCAGACGGATCCTCTGGGCCTCGCCTCCGGACAGGGTGGACATGTTGCGGTCCAGGCTGAGATAGTCCAGGCCGACACTGACCAGAAAATCGAGCCTGTGGATCAGCTCCTTGAGGATGGGTGTGGCGATGGTGGACTGGACGCCCTCAAAAGTCAGTCCCCTGAGCCATTCAAGGCCTTTGTGCACCGACCAGGTGCAGAAATCCCTGATGTTCACCCCCTGGACCTTGACCGCCAGGGATTCTGGTCGCAGGCGAGCCCCGCCGCAGGCCGGGCACGGGCGGCTCTGGCGAAACCTGGACAGCTCGTCGCGCCAGACCTGACCGAACTCCATCCCGGATTCCAGGATGGGGACGAGTCCGGGCCAGCCGCTGTCCTGATCGCCGTGAAACAGGGCCTCCCAACCCGGCTCTGACAGCTCGTTCAGCGGGGTGTCCTGATCAAAGGCCCACTTCCGGCCGACCTTGCTCAAGCCCTGCTGATACCTCTGAAGGATCCTCTTCTTTTTCAAGGGGATGATCGCCCCCTGGTTCAGGGACAACCCCTTGTTCGGAGCCAGGAGCCTGGGTTCGAAGTATTCCAGGCTCCCGATTCCCGAACACCTCGGGCAGGCGCCCTGGGGGCTGTTGAAGGAAAAGAGCTGCGGGCTGGGCTGAGGCAGGCTGATGGAGCACTGGGGACAGACCGCCTGGGTGCTGAAGAAGATGTCCTGACCATCAACCACGGCGACCCTGGCCCTCCCCGCCCCGAACTGGAGGGCCAGCTCCAGGGAATCAGCCAGCCTTTTCCTGATGTCCGGCCGGATCACCAGACGGTCGACCACCAGGTCCACGGTGTGGCGCTTGTTCTTCTCCAGCTCAGGCAAGGGGTCCAGACTGACGACCTCGCCATTGACCCTGACCCGGACAAAGCCCTGGCTCTTGAGCTTCTTGAACAGGTCCTGGTGAGTGCCCTTCTTGTGCTCCACCAGAGGGGCCAGAAGCAGGAACCTGGTCTTTTCCGGCAAGGCCATGACGGTGTCGATGATCTGGTCAGTGGTCTGGGCCGTGATGGGCTGATCGCACCTGGGGCAGAAAGAGACTCCGAGCCTGGCGAAAAAGACCCGCAGAAAATCATAGACCTCTGTCACGGTGCCCACTGTGGAGCGGGGGTTCCTGGTCGTGGTGTGCTGTTCCAGAGAAATGGCCGGGGACAGGCCCTCGACTTTCTCCACCAGGGGCTTGTCCATCTGGGGCAGAAACTGCCGGGCGTAGACCGAAAGGGATTCCACATACCGGCGCTGACCCTCGGCATAGACGATGTCAAAGGCCAGGGTGGACTTCCCGGATCCGCTTGGTCCACAGACCACGACCAGCTTGTTCCTGGGGATGTCCACATCGATGTTCTTCAGATTGTGGTGGGATGCCTGAATGATCCGAATTGTTTCCTGCATGATAAAAAAAGGCGCTTGAGAGCGCCGTGGTCAGATGATGCTCATTGTCAGCGGACCTCCGCATCAGATTCGTGGGAGGCCGCCTTGCTGCGTGCAACGGGCTCTCCTCACTCATCGCGATTCGAGCCCGGTGTGGTTCATGCTCGAAACGGCTGTCCGCAGCCGATTTCAGGACTGGAGCTATGGCACCTGAGAACTCGAGCTACACGACCTGCAGCCGGTCA
>CAZNIP010000015.1:3103-31575 GCA_964573115.1 uncultured Desulfohalobiaceae bacterium
TAGGGGTCCATGGACCCGGCTTTGATCTCCTCGTACTCCCCGAGTCGAAAGGACAGCGCGTTGACCCTTTCTCCAGCCTTGAGCCCTGTGGAGAGCAGGCTGGGTTCGACATACGTCAGCGGGTTCAGGAAGGAGTCGCCGACCCGGCCAACGCCGTCCCGGGCCGAGGCCGGTCCAAACACAGGCAGGACCAGATAGCAGCCATGATCCAAACCCCAGGTGCCCAGGGTCAGCCCGGTGTCCTTTTCCGGAGGGGCCGGTCTGAGGGCCTCACTCTCCCTGGCCGGCTCCATCAAACCTCCAAATCCGAACAGCGTGTTGACCACAAAGATGCCCGTCTCCTGCAGGGCCCTCACGAACCTGGCCTGGAGGACATTGTTCACCAGACGGCCAGGATAGCCGATGTTGTAAAAGGCGTTGCCGATCCCCTCCCGGACCGGTTCGGGCAGGACCGCCTCATAGCCCTGAGCGACAGGCTTGAGGAGGTAAAAGTAGAGCTTGTCGTTGACCTGGAAAAAAAACCTGTTCACGGGTTCCAGGGGATCGGGGACCGCTTGCTCTTCCTGGACCGTGTAGTCGTTGCTGAGCTCGTCAAAGAGATCCTGGCTCATGGCCTGATCCTGCTGGGCCACCAGAACCGGCTGGCTTTCAGGACCGGCTTTGAGGTCTCTGGACCCGGCTTCACCAGCTGCAACGGTGCAGGAACCGCCGATTCCCAGGACAAAGACCAGCAGCAGGACAGACAACACATTCCATGGGCACAACTTCATACACACCTCACGTTCATGACGAGGAATCCACAGAGATGCCTTTGAGCTCATCGCCTCCGTCGCCATGCACCTTCCGGCGCACGATGTCCAGCACCTCTTCAGGGGAGTTCTTGAGCATGAGGTCCTGAAACTGGCTGCGGTAGTTCTGGACCAGACTGACGCCTTCGACCTGGACGTCGTAGACCTGCCAGGCCCCGTCAAGCTTGACCATTCGGTAGTTGACCGGCACCTTCTGGCCCTTGTGCTCCATTTCCGTCTGCACTTCGGACTTCCGGGAGGAGAAGATGATCTCGTCTGTGATGGTCACCTTGTCCCTGGAGTAGGACTTGATTTCCTGAAAGTATTGTCGAATCTTGGAAAAATAGGTTTCTTCCAGCAGGCTGGTAAAGAGCTGAACAAACTCCTCCTGCTGAGCCGGGTTGAAACGCTTCCAGGAGTGGCCCAGGCTCATCCTGGCCATGACCTGGTATGAAAAGGCATCGGAAGCCACGGCCTGGAGGTTTTGCTTCAGCTTTTCGACCTCCCCCTCGCTGTCGTCGATGGAGGTGTTCTCAAAGACCTCCAGGACCCGCTCCATATAGCGATCCAGAACCTGAGACGGCTCTTCCGCCCAGGCCGAAAAAGGCATGAGCAATCCTGCCAGCACTACGACGATCACACACTGCGCCTTCATCCTGCCCTCCACATGGCTGCCCTGCCTTCGGCAGCGCCGCCATGAATCGCTGTTGATGTTCTCGATCATGCCTCGTGAAACCCTGGTCATGAGTCCCGATCGGTTCCCGCTTGAACAGTGACCACTCGCCATTCGTGATTCAAGACTGCCTGGTGTCGGCCACCATCGATTCTCAACCCTCAAGCGCCGAACCTATTCATCGACATTGCCGAAGACATACTTGCTCACGAGTTCCTCAATATCCACCGGAGCCTGGGTGTCGATGATCATGTCCCCGGGCTGGAGCTCAAATCCTGATCCTCCAGGGGAAATGCTGATGTATTTGTCGCCGATGAGGCCGCTGGTCTTGATGGCTGCAATGGAATCATCGCTCAGGGTGATGTCGTTGCGAAGGCTCATGGTCACTATAGCCGCATTGTGCTTCAAGTCCAGGGAGATTTCGGTCACCTGGCCCACGTTGACCCCGGAAATCTGGACATCGTTGCCGGTGCGCAAGCCAGTGACCGTACTGAACCGGGCCTTGAGGGCATAGGATTCGGAGCCGACGAGTTCCATCTTTCCCAGCTTGATGGTCAAATAGCCCACGCAGAGCAGGCAGATGAGGACAAAAACTCCGACCGAGACTTCAACCTTGTACTTGCCAGGCATAGACCCTCGCAAAAAATGGATTAGTGGTTTGCTTCCCCATTCTCTCCACACATGAACTGGGACAGGACCTGGTTGTTCTGCAGGGCCAGATCGACGAGATCGTGGAGCTCAGCAGGGAAAGAGCCGGAAACCATGCCGGCTTCAATGGAAAAGGTGACGCAGCTGTTCGTGGTCCCTGAGTCCGTGTCGAACATCTCCTGCTTCAGGTTGTCCCGAATGTGCTCGATCAGCTTCCGGGCCAGGTCTGAACCGCCCATGGGGAGCAGGCAGACAAGGCGGTCCTGGCTGTAGCGTCCGCATTCATAGTCCTGGCCGGCGACAAAGAGATCGATGAACCGGGTGATGAGATTCATGATATTATGGGCCACAAGGTGGCCGACCCGTTCCTTGACCCGCTCGAAGTTGGCAATCGTCAGCACCACGGCCGAATGGGGCCCGTTCTGACCCCAACCCCGTACAGCCTGAGCATAGGACCGCTCCATGTCCCGCCTGGTCTTGAGGCCGATAACATCATTTTTCAATGTTTCCAGGCTGTTGATAAAATCATGGATCACCGGATGGGTCATCCGCTCCAGCTGTTCCGGCCTGCCCTGAAACAGGACTTCGCCGTTTTCCAGAATCGCGATGCGGTTTGAAATGTAAAAGACATCAGGCACATCATGACTGACCAGCACGGCTGTGAAGCCGAAGTTCCGCTGATTGCGGGTGATCATGGTCAGCACGCTGTTCTTCCTGACCGGGTCAAGCCCCGTGGTCGGTTCGTCGAACAGGACCACCTTGGGATTTGTCACCAGGGCTCTGGCCAGGGCCACCCTCTTCTGCATGCCCCCGGAAATCTGAGAGGGAAATTTGCTTTCGATCCCCCGGAGGTCCAGGGCCTCCATCTTCTCACCAACCCTGGCGGTGATGTCCCTCTTGGACAGCCGGGTCTTCTCCTGGAGTGGCAAGGCGATGTTGTCGTGCACATTCAGAGAGTCGAACAGGGCGTTGTTCTGGAACATGAAGTTGACCTCCGACCGCATGGCCTTCCGCTCCTCCCGGTTCATGGAGGAGATGGTCTTGTCCCGGTACAGAATCTGGCCTCGATCCTGAGAGAGCAGACCGATGATCAGCTTCAGGGTCACGCTCTTGCCCACCCCGCTCTTGCCGATCACGGTGGTCACCTGCCCGGGATAGATGGACAGATCGGCCTGGTTCAAGACCACATTGTCCCCGAATGACTTGGAGACCTGTTTGAATTCGATCAGAGGCGTCATCTTTGCTGACAATCCAGGGTATCAACTCGATCGAGGTGGCAAAGGTTCTTCGACACAGCCCGAAGCTGGGCTGAACTCACAGCAGAAACGAGGTCAAAACGTAATCCATGATGAGCACGGCCACACTGGACAGGACCACAGCACTGGTCGTGGCCAGGCTGACACCCTTGGCCCCATGCCCGCCCTGCCGCTGATGGACATAAAAGCCCTGATAGCAGCAGATGGTGACCACAATAACGGCAAAGGCCAGGGATTTGTAAAAGCCCCCTGCGATGTCCGTCATGGTCACCAGGCTCTCCATGCGGGAGAAGTAGATCCCTCCATTGATGCCCAGGAGGAGGACACCGGTGACATAGCCGCCAATGATGCCGATGACATCGAAAAGCGCTGTCAGGAGAGGGAAGCAGACCACCGAGGCGCATATTCGAGGGCTGTAGAGATACCGGACAGGATTGACGTCCATGGTGGACAGGGCATCGATCTGCTCTGTGATGCGCATGATTCCGATCTCGGCCGACATGGCCGACCCGGCCCGCCCGATGATCATGATGGCCGTCAGAACAGGTCCCAGCTCCCTGATGATGGACAGGGCCACCATGGCCCCAAGCACCCCCTCTGAACCGAACTTGACCAGGGTGTAGTAGCCCTGGAGGCCGATGACCATCCCGGTGAAGATGCTCACCAGGAGAATGACGATCACCGACTTGACCCCAATGAAGTAGATCTGACTGAGGATTTTCCGGACTTGAAAAGGGGGCTGAAAACTGAAGATGACGCCCTGGAGGAAAAAGAGGAACACAGCCCCAAGCTCCTGCAGGCCCCAGAGGCATGTCCGGCCCAGCAGAGCCAGCCAGGCGATTGGATTTCGAATGCTTTCAACCATACGTCATTCCAGACAAAACAGAAGACTGACCACCAAGAGGACACCACGCTCTTCAGCCCAATTGTCAACGGAAATCATTATCGAATTTTCCTCTCAAGGTCAAACACCGCTGCCTGTCTGGCAGCCGGACTGCTTCCAGGTTGACAGGCTGAAGGAGAATGAAGTATCCACTGATGTTAAAAAATGAAGCTTTTCAAACCTGAAGACCCTTACCCGGATTCAACCTGGTACCCTGTGATCTCGGCCATAACGGACCCCAGGCGTCATTGCAACAAAGGCGGTGGAACATGGATGCTCAACAAGGCCTGACCAGAAGACAATGTCTGAAGCTGCTGGGTGCTGCCGGGCTGGCGTGTTCAGCTCCCGGACTCTTTGTCCAGCCGGCGGGATCTGCTGGACTGAACCCGGCACAGGCATCCTCCAGGACCCTGCCCATGATGAACACCCTGGTGACCGTGGCCGTGTTCGACGCCTCCAGGGATCGGGCTGTCCAGGCCATGGAGAGCGCCTTTGCCACCATGCGGGAACTCGTGCCGATATTCGACCGCTTCGATCCCGGGAGTCATGTCAGCCACCTCAATGCCGCCGGCGTTCTCAAAGATGTGCCGCCGCCCCTGAACGAGGTCCTGATCTCTTCTCAGGACCTGGCCCAATCCTGCCATCACACCTTTGACATCACCATTTTGCCCCTGCTGGAACTCACAAAGACGTCCCTCCAGACCACCGGCAGGCCGCCCCGGCAGCAGGCCGTCAGAGAACTCCTCCCGGCCATCGGTTCAGACAAGCTCCTCCTGGGTCCCAAAACGGTCCGCCTGGCCCATCCCGACACCAGGATCACCCTGGACGGCATCGCCAAGGGCTACATCGTGGACAGGGCTGCAGCTGTGCTCAGGAGCCACGGCATCGACTCGGCCATGATCAACGCCGGGGGGGACATCCGTGTCGTGGGGAGCAAGCAGGGCCATCCATGGCATATTGGAATCCAGGATCCAGCCGGCCGGACGGAACATGTCCAGACCGTGGCTCTGACCGACATGGCCATCGCCACCTCTGGTCAGTATGAAAACTACTATGATCCCCTGATGCGCCATCACCATCTCATGGAGACCCGGAACGCGGGGTCGCCCCGAAGGGTCGTCAGTGCCACGGCTGTGGCCCGCACTGCCATGCTGGCGGATGGACTCTCCACCGCCCTGTTCCTCATGCCGCCTGATCAGTCAGTCTCCCTGGCCTCCTCCTTCAGGAACGTGGAGGCTTCGATCATCACCCAGGGGGGGCGGTCCTTCAGCTCGATCAACTGGTCGAGCCTCGCGGTGTGAGCTCTCCAACTCCTGGCAGACGACCCCCAAAGACCGTCCTCGGGCTTGTCTGCTCTCCTCGCCGGCTGGGCAATTCCGAGTGCGTGCTCAAGGAGATCTGCCGCCACCTTCCTGAAGAACACGAGCTGAAGCTCATTCGCCTCTCAGATCTCGACATCCAGCCCTGTCGAGCCTGCTACACCTGCCTGTCCGAAACCAGATCCTGCCCCCTGAACGATGACCTGGAGGACCTGATCCAGGAGCTCTGCCAGGCTGACGGGATCATCGTCGCTGCCCCGACCTACTTCCTGGGCCCCAATGGCCAGCTGAAAAACCTGCTGGACCGCGGCCTGAGTCTTTCCATCCATGCTCACAGGCTGTGGAAAAAGCCGGCCGTAGGGGTCGGCATCGCCGGTATTTCCGGCAAGGAGGGCTATACCCTTCTGGGCATCGAGAGCTTTCTGAAGCTCATCCTGGCGGACCTCAAGCAGGTGGCCGTGGTGTACGGGGCTCTGCCCGGCGAAGCCCTGCTGTCCTCTGAAACGAAGGCAACGGCCAGGGATCTGGCCAAGGCCCTTTTCGGCCGGGCCGCCACCCCTCAACCCTGCTGCCCCCTGTGCGGGGGGCAGACCTTCCGCTTCCTGGACGAGACCACGGTCCGCTGCATGCTCTGCAGCAACCTCGGCAGGATGAGGGCGGCCGATGGCCGAACGTCCTTTGAGATCACCCGTTCAGAGCACGAGCTCTTCTTGAGCCTGGCCGACGTGCAGGCCCACCACGACTGGCTGAGACAGATGAAGGACCGCTTCAGAGCTCAGCGCAGAGATCTTCTTGCGGTCTGCAGGGAGTACAGGCAGGACGGTGTCTGGGTTCAGGCCCGCCGGGCCGGTGCAGGCTCACCCCACGACCCGGACAAAGACGGTTTTCCAGGCGGCGAATCTGGCAGCTAGGGGATCCTGGTCCGGGTTCACGGGCTGGCCTTCGAGCGCCGCCGTCAGTCCGGCCTCCCAGAAATGCTCTTCCCTGGCCCGGCCAATGAGCTCCAGGACCCTGTCAGCGTCCACTTCAACCCCTCTGCTCAGCACGCACGGGCCGACCTCCTGAGCCATGAAGTTGAAGAGCTTCAGGGTGAACCCGATGGAGGAGGTCCCAGGGCTGCTGGACGGCCTGGCACTATGCCCCTGAGAGATGGACTCCCGCATGGTAGCATAGGGGCTTTCGACCCTCATACAGGCCCCCAGCAGGCCAGGCATGGCCGCGGAAAGGGAGAGGGTCGAGCCCTCTTCAAGGCAGGTGGCCCTGAGGTCATCCACGGGATGCCCGTCCAGAAAGACGGTCTGGACCCGAGTCCGGATCGTCTCCTGGCTCAGGCCCAGATCGCCGCTCAAGAGCTCGTGCACAGTCCGGCCGTCCGGGACCAGGACCCTGACCCCCTGCCGCAGGAGAGGGAAAAAGAGTTCGAAATGGCCTTCGGGGATTGAGAATTCCACCTTGGGCATGTTCATGTTTGCCTCACGGGTCAGCCCGGCCGCAGGCCGGCCTGATTCTATTGAATGAGCCTGCACCCTTTCGAAGGGTACAGGCTCATGGTATCCTGAAGAGGCCTCTCGTTGCCGAGGCCATTCAGCCTTCATGGTTCAGCACAGCTCTTGGCTGCGCTGAACCATTACCAGTTGAAGACCTGATCCAGCTCATCGTCCGAGACATCAAAGGTCACATGGTGCGGCTCCAGGGCTTCCCTGGTGAAGTAGCGCGGCAGACGGTCGTGGGCCTTGGTGAACCCGGCCCGCTGGTTGAAGTCGCGCTCGTTCTTGAGGATGGACTTGCCCAGCTCGGTCACGTCGTCGGCCGTCAGACTCAGTCCATAGCAGGCATTGATCAAATCGATCAGGGCCTGGAAGGTCTCGGGCTGATCCAGGACCGCAAAGGCGATGAACAGGCACATGCCCGTGGCGTCCACGGCTGCCGTGGCGATCTGCAGATTCCGGGACAGCTCGATCTGACCTTCGGACTTGAGGGGGTCCACATCCCCGCCGACCTTGAGGATGTTTGCGGTCACAGCGTATCCGGCTGTGTGGTCGCCGCCCATGGGGGACGTGGCATAGGTCACGCCAACCCCTTTGACCGCCCTGGGGTCATAGGCCGGAAGGGCCTGTCCCTTGACCACCGGGGCGTGCTCCACGCCAAAGGCCTTGGCGGTCACTGCAGCCCCGCTGCCCAGGATTCTTCCCAGAGGTGTTCCCTGGCCCACTTCCTTGACCAGCTCGATGGCCTTCTTGGAATCGCCGAACTCCAGGAGTCCGGCCTCCATGGCCACCCCGATGGTCACACCCATTTCTATGGTGTCCAGCCCGTAATCGTCGTCCATCTTGTCCAGCTGGGCAATGGCGTCCAGATCACAGATCCCGCAGTTGCCGCCGTGGGCCCAGACCGTCTCGTACTCGGGCTGCTTGGTCACGAAATTGCCGTCCTTGTCATTGAAGTCGCCTGAACAGGCAATGGCGCACCCCCGGTGACAGGCATGACTCGTCCGTCCGCCCCGGCTGGACTCGAGCTCGGCCTGGCTCTCGCCGCTGATCTTCTCGCTCTCTTTGTAGCGGCCGGTCCTGAAGTTGTAGGTCGGATAGGCCCCGGCCTCATTGAGGATATTGGTCAGAACATTCGTGCCATACGCCGGCAGGCCCTCTCCGGTGACGGCGTGGTCCTTCAAACCTTTGGCGAAGCGCTTGTTGGCGTCCTTGAAGGCTTCAGGATCCTGAGGCTGGACCATTTTGGTTCCGGTGCCGTCGAGGAGAATGGCCTTGATCCCTTTGGAGCCCATGACCGCTCCGACCCCTCCGCGACCGGCATGCCTCGTGGGCCGGCCTTCGGGATCGGTGACCGCCACAGTGGAGTTGGCCATGCGCATTTCGCCGGCCGTGCCGATGGAGATCATGACCCCGTTCTCGAGGTACTCGTCCTTGAACTTGTCCATGAGCTGATAGTTGGTCAGCATCTTCACGGAGTCGTCCTTGTCAACCTTGACCCCGTCCTGGGACATCCGGATCACGAAGAGGTCGTCTCCTGAACGTTCGCCTTCAAGGATGACCGCCGCATACCCCAGTCTGGCCATGACGATGGCCCCCTGGCCGCCGGAGTTGGCCTCCTTGATCCCTCCGGTGAGCGGGCTCTTGCAGCCCACAGAGAGCCGGCCGGAGCTCACCGCAGCTGTGCCGCTGAGCAGCCCCGGGGCGATGACCAGCTTGTTCTCCGGTCCCAGGGGATGACAGTCGGCCGGGACCTCTTTGTTGATCACGGCCGAGGTCAGGGCCCGGCCGCCCAACCCGGCATAGTCTCCCAGGGGTTCTTCCTTGAACTTCGGCTGTCCGCCGGTCACATCAACACGTAGAATCTTGTCCATGGCATCCTCCTTGGGGTGATGTCTCCATCACCATACATTCGGGTTGAAAGCAACACACACACGAATGATTCTTAATACATCACCTGGGCCCTCGCAATCCCTTTTCTCCTGCTCAAAAAAAAACAGCGCTGGAAACCGCCCTTCACCTGAGTGGTGAAGGGGGCTCCCTGTTCAACAGGTGTCCAGGTCATAGGGTCCTTGGTGCAGGAACGTTCTCTGTCAAAAAGGAAACTCCAGCCCGGGGCCGGGTTGGAGTTTCCTTGGTGAGGGAGGTCGAGGCAAAGGTCATGGAGAGCCTTCGCGGATTGAGAGGCCTGAGATCACAGGGCGGCCTTGTAGATCGCAGCCACATCCTCATCTGAGAAGCAGGTCGGGTTCGTGAACCCGCAGGCATCAGCCTGGGCGTTGGCGGTCATGGTCGGGATATCCTTCTCCTTGACCCCGAGCTCGGCCAGACCCTTGGGGATGCCGATGTCGCTGGAGAGCTTTTCGATCGCGCTCAGGGCCCGGTCCGCGGCCTCGCGTTTGGACAGGACCTCGATCTGCTCGCCCATGGCCTTGGCGATGTCCACGAAGCGCTCGAGCCTGGCATTGAGGTTCCAGCGTTCGACATGGGGCAGGAGGATGGCGTTGCACACGCCGTGGGGCAGGTCGTAAAAGCCTCCCAGCTGATGGGCCATGGCGTGAACGTGCCCCAGGCTGGCGTTGTTGAAGGCCATCCCGGCCAGGTACTGGGCGTAGCACATCTTGTCTCTGGCCTCCATGTCCTGGCCGTTGGCCACGGCCTTGCGGAGGTAGTCGGACACGAGCTCGATGGCCTTGATGGCGCAGGCGTCGGTCATGGGGGTGGCGATGTTCGAGACATAGGCCTCAACAGCATGGGTCAGGGCGTCCATGCCCGTGGCCGCGGTCAGGGCCGGGGGCATACCGACCATGAGCAGGGGGTCGTCAATGGCCATGTTCGGGGTCACCCTCCAGTCCACGATGGCCATCTTCACCTTGCGCGAGGTGTCGGTGATGATGCAGAACCGGGTCATTTCACTGGCTGTTCCGGCCGTGGTGTTGATGGCCAGGTAGGGGGGCATGGGGTTGGTGGATTTGTCGATGCCCTCGAAATCATGGATCTTGCCCCCATTGGCGATGACCAGGCCGACGCCCTTGCCGCAGTCGTGGGAGCTGCCGCCGCCCAGGGTGATCAGGGAGTCGCAGTTGTTCTTCTTGTAGAAGTCGACGCCATCGTGGACGTTCTTGTCCGTGGGGTTGGGGATGGTTTCATCGTAGACCGCCACCTCCAGGCCGCCCTTGGTCAGCAGGTCGGTCATCTGCTCCGTGATCCCGGCGCCGGTGATGCCCTTGTCCGTGACCAGGCAGACCTTTTTGCCGCCCAGGGACTTCATCTTCTCCGGGACCTCCTTGTGGGCCCCGATGCCGATCAGGGTCACACTGGGGATGAAAAATCCATAGACCTGTTCCTGAACTGCCATGATTCACCTCCAAAGTGTTGAGGGTTGTCTGAAGTTTCTGCAATTTAAAGACACCTCTAGCAAAGAGCAGGCCATGGAAATAAAAGCAATTATATTAAAAAGATAGAAGATAAGCCTGCCCCCGGTCTCCAGGCTGTGGTTCATCTTGTCTCACCTGGCAGGAACCGCCGAGCCTTAGCGCCAAGAACAGGCTGAAATTGCTGATCATTCAAAGCGGGTCAATCTGGCACAGGCGAGGAACCGTTTTGGGACAAAATGACCCAAAACCTGCTGGCCAAGCGGGAGGTCACATGCCGTGCTGGTCGAGGCCCTGGAGCTTCCGGTACAGGGTCTTGCGGCTGATGCCCAGGATCTCGGCCGCCCTGGACTGATGGCCGTTGCAGTGGGCCAGGACGTTTTGGATGTGCTCCTTTTCGAGCCTCTTCAGCGTGGGGAAGCCCTCCTGGACCTCTCTGGCCTGGCCGCCCTTGACCATGTCCACAGGCAGGTCCTGTTCGGTGATCGCATCGTCATCGGCCAGGATGAGGCATCGCTCCAGGACATTGCGCAGCTCCCGGACATTGCCCGGCCAGTCGTAGGCCATGAAGGCCTGCATGGCCCCGTCAGACAGGGTGACCTTTCTTTCCGGGCTGAGCCCGGTCAGGAAGTGCTCCACGAGCAAAGGAATGTCGGCTTTGCGCTCCCGGAGCTCTGGAACGTGGAGGTGAAAGACATTGATGCGGTGAAACAGGGCCTCGTGGAACCTCCCCTCCCGGACCTCCAGACTCAAGTCCCTGTTGGTGGCGAACAGGAAGCGGACATTGACCGTACGCTCCTCCTTGGATCCCACCCTCCGGTAGGTCTGGTCCTCCAGGACGCGCAGGAGCATGCCCTGCACCTCCAGGGGAAGATCCCCGATTTCATCCATGAACATGGTCCCGTTGTGAGCCAGCTCGAGCAGACCTTCCTGATGCCTGTCAGCCCCGGTGAAGGCCCCTTTGATGTGCCCGAAGAGCTCGCTCCGGATGAGCTCCCGCTGCAGTGTTGCACAGTTCTTGATGATCAGTGGCTTGTGACGCCTGGGACTCTGGTCGTGGATGACTCTGGCCACGACATCCTTGCCCACCCCGCTCTGGCCGGTGATGAGGATCGGGACCTCGGCCCGGCTGACCTTGCCGATCATGGTCCGAATGGCTGCAATGGGCTCGGCCTGGCCCACCAGCCTCCATTTGCCTTCGGTGTGCCGCTCCTTTCTGAGCAGCCGGTTCTCCTTCTGCAGCCTGGCCCGCTCGAAGGCCTTCTCCAGCACGAACTCCAGACGCTCCAGCTCAAAGGGCTTGGTGATGTAGTCGTAGGCCCCGGTCTTCATGGCCTCCACAGCTCCGGAGATGGTCCCGTAACCGGTGATGAGCACGACTTCAGCGTCCTGCAGGGTCTTTTTCAGCTCGGCCAGGAGGTGGATCCCATTGTCATCCGGCAGGCAGACATCCAGAACGACCACGTCGAACTGTCTGCTCTGACAGATCTTCCGGGCCTCCTGCCCATTGGCCGCTGTTTCCACGACCCGATTCGGTCCGGCCACCTCCTTGACAAACAGGCGGCGGATGTTTTCCTCGTCGTCCACCACCAGGACCCGGCACATATCAGCCATGGCCGCTCTCCCGCTTGACGCGGCTGCAAAAGCTCAAGGTGCAGCCGCAAGGCATCAGAGCACAGATGCCAGACGTCAGAAGAATCACAGCATGAAAACATGTCATTGGCGTCAGGACCCCAGCTGTTGGACTTGGTGCTCTCTCAATTTTTTGGAAGTTTGACGCAGAAGCTGCTGCCGTGATCTTGATCGCTGCAGACAAAGATGTCCCCACCATGGTCGGAGACAATGTTGTAGCAGGTCGAGAGCCCGATTCCGGTTCCCTTGCCAGCCGGCTTTGTGGTGAAGAAGGGATCGAAGAGCCGGCTGAGATGCTCGGGCTCGATGCCGTGTCCAGTGTCCTCGACGAACAGGCTGACCTGATCCGGGGCATCGTTCTGGACCCAGATGCTGATCCGGCCCTGCGTCCCCACGGCATCCAGGGCGTTGGTCAACAGATTCAGGACCACCTGCTTG
The DNA here is from genome assembly GCA_964573115.1 of uncultured Desulfohalobiaceae bacterium. Lineage (GTDB taxonomy): Bacteria > Desulfobacterota > Desulfovibrionia > Desulfovibrionales > Desulfothermaceae > CAYOID01. The sequence goes on from CAZNIP010000015.1 coordinate 15,602, forward strand.
AGTTGAGCCTGATCGCCGAGAACATGCAAGTGATCGCTCTGAAAGTTCATGTTCACGTCAATGTCCGGACATTTCTTCAACCTGTAGTGCAGGACCTTGAGACAATCCAGGACCACCTGTTTGAGGTCCACATTCTGAAAGGGCACGTTCCTGGCACGGCTGAAGGTCAGCAGGTTCTGGACGATGTCCTGACACCTGGAGCACTCCTTGAGGATCGTGTCCACGTACTCCTGCATGTCCAGAAAAAGATCCTCCTCCACCCTGCCCCGAATATGGGGAAGGCGGCGCTGAATCCCTTCTGAAAAGCCCCTGATGGCCGTCAGGGGGTTGTTGATCTCATGGGCGACGCCAGCAGCCAGGACCCCGACTGTGGCCATTTTTTCAGCCTGAAGAAACTGGGTCTGGTACTCCTTTTCCTTGGTCACATCCCTCATGAACAGGAGAACCTGGCTGGGGGAGGTGTTGGTCAGGGGGGAGGCCACAACCTCAAAGTGAAGGTTGATGTCTGAAGAGGAGATCGTCGTCTTGGAGCGGACCACTTTCCCGGTCTGGAAGGCCTCCCTGACCGGGCACTCAGAACAGGGCTGAGCCCTGCCCTGGAAGATCGCATGGCAGGTTTTGCCACCTGGAGACGGCTCGGCAAAGAGCTCATGATAGACGTGATTGACAGTGATGATGGTCATCTCTTCGGAAATCACGACCATCAAATCGACGATCCCGTCCAGGATGGCCTGGACCTCCTGCTGCTTGCGTTCCAGCTTGCGGTTGGAGGCCCGAAGCTCTTCCACCCTGGCCTGGGCCTCCTGGAAGAAGCCCAGCTTGACATCTTCGATGCCCACCAGGTCCTTGAGCTTGTGCACTCTGCTCATCTCACCACACCTCTTCGCACATGGCCAGGCAGTCCTGCCAGTTCAGCGGTCGGGGGTTGGTCAGGCAGCAGGCGTCCTGGACTGCCAGCTCGCTGATCTCCTTGAGGGAATCCGGGTCAGGAATGAGCTTTGAGAGCCGGGTCGGGATATTCAGGCTCAGAAAGAAATCCTCCAGGGCCTGGATGCCGCTCACAGCTGTTTGCTCCGTCGTGCTCTCCCTTTGTCCGGTCACGATCTCTCCGATCAGGGCCATTTTTTCCGGGCAGGCCGGAAGGTTGTAGCGCATCACCGCCGGAAGGAGGACCGGATGGACCAGGCCATGCATGACGTCGTACTTGCCGCCCAGGGAGTGGGCAATGGCGTGATCGGCCCCCAGGCTGGCGTTGCTGAAGGCCATCCCGGCCGCTGTACTGGCTGTGCTGAGCATGGTCATGCTCTGCATGGACTTGGTCCTCACCGCCTCCTCCAGATGGAGCATGATCAGCTCGATGGCCTTGAGGGACTGCATCTCGGTAAAGGGCGAGGAGAGCACCGAGACATAGGCCTCGATGGCATGGGCCATGGCATCGATGGCCGAGGCCATGATCAGCCACTCCGGCTTGGTCTGCAGGAAGTTGGGATCGATGATCGAGATGTCGGGCACCAGGGTCCGGCTGACAATGGCCATTTTGACCTGCCGCTGGACATCGGTGATGATCGCGAACTGAGATATGTCGGCCCCGCTGCCGGCTGTGGTGGGGATGAAGATCATCGGGGGCAGAGGCTTCTCGATCTTGTTCGCCCCTTCGTAGTCGCTGATCCGCCCCCCGTTGCTGGCCACCAGGGCGATCCCCTTGGCCAGGTCCATGGGGCTGCCGCCTCCCAGAGCGATGACCACGTCAGCCCGCTGGCGCAGATAGAACTCAGCTCCCTGGGCGACCTGGAAGTCCCTGGGGTTGGAGTTGACGGCATTGAAGTAGACCCAGCCCAGGCCTGACTCATCCAGGATGTCAATGAGCCGCTCCACCCATCCGGCAGCTTCCAGGCCCGGATCACTGACCAGCAGGACCTTTCGGGCCCCGTTTCGTACCGCGCACGGGACCACATACTCCAGGGCATTGACCCCGAAGATGACCTCCGGGATGGCGAACTTCGTGACCTGCATGGCACCTCCACTGTGGACCACGCTCATGGATGTCCCTTCCCGGTCTCCCGGATGTTGGTGAGGCTTTTTCGTTCCACGAGGGCAATCCGCATTTGCATTCTTGCTGGCTCGAGCGTAGCGTGCAACTGAAAGATCAGGCCAGGATGAAGAAAGAGCGTCACAAACGACGAAAAAACCAGGACACACGTCCTGGTTTTTCAGTATCATCAAAATCCCGGTGTCTGTAAAGACGCCGTTACGACAGCCCATCTTCAGGGGGAACCGACCGTGGGTAGAAAGAAAAAAAAATCAAAGTCAAAGACCGGAATCGACGAGCGAACCGTCCTCGACCTGTTTCGAAACCAGTCCAGGCCGCTCAGTCGGAAGGATCTCTTTCAGGCTTTGGACGCTGGGAAAAAGGACGGGGCTCGTCTCGAAGCCATTCTGGACCGCCTCCTGTCCTCGGGCAGGCTGATCAGGCTTCGGGGCGGCCGGGCCTTCGGGCTGACGGAAAAGATGGACCTGCTCAAGGGAGCTCTGGACATGACGGCCTCCGGTGCCGGGTTCGTTCTCCCTGACGACAAGAGGCGGAAGGACATCTTCATTTCGCCCTCGAACCTCAACGATGCCTGGCCTGGAGACAGGGTCATGGTGGCCCTTCTCCCTGGCGGCCGCAGGGGCAAGAATCCTGAAGGCCGCGTGGTTCGTGTTCTGGAGCGCAAGCTGTCCACCATCCCGGTCGTCCTGATGAAGAGAATCAGCGCCAGGAAGTTCTGGGGACAGCCCACAGAGAAGAAACTGAACCAGAGCTTCCTCGTGGATACGAAAGACCTGACCGGGAAACCCAAGCCCGGCCTCGTGGTCAGCGTTCAGGCGGAAGAGAAGATGGACGCTTCCCTGTGGAAGGGGACCGCGCTGGAGGAGCTGGGCCGCGAGGATGACGTCCTGGTTCAGGAGAAGATCGTCAAGATCCATCACGGCATCCCCATGGAGTTTCCGAAAAAGGTCCTGGACGCAGCCCGCTCGCTGCCCGCAGACCCCGGACACGACGACGTCTCCGATCGCCGGGACCTTCGGGACATGTCCTTTGTGACCATTGACGGGGCCAAGGCCAGGGATTTTGACGATGCCATCTGTGTCTCCAGGACCGGGAAGAAGACCACCCTGCATGTGGCCATCGCCGATGTCAGCCATTACGTGCACCCCAAAACGCCACTGGACCGTGAAGCCCGTGAGCGAAGCAATTCATCCTATTTCCCCCAGTCAGTGGAGCCCATGTTTCCTCCGGAGCTGTCCACCGGCTTGTGCAGCCTGAATCCCGGGGTTCCCCGCCTGGTCATGGTGGCCGAAATGGAGTTCAGCCCCCAGGGGGTGAGGCAGAGAGCCGACTTCTACCCGGCTGTGATCGTTTCAAAAGCCAGACTGACCTATACCCAGGTCAAGGCTGCCCTCCTGGACCAGGACCCGGAAGAAGCAGAGAGAATCAAGCACGTGATGGGCATGCTCGAGCAGGCCGAAACCCTGGCCCGGATGCTCGCGCAGAAGCGCAGCGCCAGGGGTTCGCTGAATTTCGACCTTCCAGAACCTGAGATCCTGTTCAACATTCAGGACGAAAGCGTGGACATTCGGCCCAGGGCCAGGCATTTCGTCCACCAGCTCATCGAAGAGTTCATGATCGCGGCCAATGAGGCCGTGGCCGACTTCCTGACGGACAGGAATCAGCCCTGCATGTACAGGATCCACCCTGAACCCGACCAGGACAAGCTCAAGGCCCTGTTCACCCTGCTGCGCAAAACCTCCATCGGGCACAGGCTCCCCGAAGAGACTGAAATCAAGGATCTCCAGGCACTCTTGAAGCTCGCCCAGGACACCGACCTGGACTTCCTGGTCAACCGTCTCCTGCTCAGGACCATGATGCAGGCCTCCTACAGCCCGGAGAACAGCGGGCACTTCGGCCTGGCCTCTCCCTGCTACTGCCACTTCACCTCACCCATCCGCAGATATGCCGACCTGGTGGTCCACCGTTTCCTCAAGGCCACCCTCCAGGCCGCCCCTGCCAGGCAGGGCAGCAAAGGGCTGGCCAGGCTGGGGGATCATTTGAGCGCCCAGGAAAGGAGGTCCATGGATGCGGAACGGGAAATCATCAAGAGGATGACCATCCTGGCCCTGCAGGACGATATCGGTCAGGCTTACCACGGGGTCATCGCCGGCGTTGCCGACTTCGGGTTCTGGGTCGAGCTGGCAGAGGTCATGGCCGAGGGCATGGTCCGCCTCTCAACCCTGACGGATGACTACTACGTCCTGTGGCCTGAGGAGCATAAGCTGGTGGGACAGCGCACCGGCCGGATCCTGACCCTGGGCCAGAAGGTCGAGGTCCGTCTGGTCAACACCAGCCTGGCCAAGCTGGAAATCGACCTGGAGCTTCTCTCGACTGAGGACAGTGCTGAAGGTTGACAGGAGGCAGGCCGGAAATGGGACGTTCCTGGCTCATTTCCCGATGCAGAAGGAAGAGAAGATCCGATTCAGGACATCCTCTGAGGTGATCTGGCCGGTGATCTCCCCCAGCTTGGCGCAGGCCTCCTCCAGGTGAAGGATGAGCAGATCGGAGCTCAGGTTCTGGTCCAGGGCTTCCTTGAACTCCCTGAGAGACAGCACAGCAGAGGCCAGCGTATCCCGCTGCCGGATGTTGGGGACCAGTTCCCCCTGCTCCGGTTCTGAACGCCGCCCCACCAGACGGCTGCGAATCGTCCCTGTCAGGCGGTCGATGCCCTGCCCTGTCTTGGCAGACACGACCACGCAGTCGAAACCCTGCTGAATCAGCCTTTCAAGCTCGCCCCCCTCGCTGTGCCGCAGATCGGATTTGTTGGCCACGATCAGGGCCTTCTCTGTTCCCAGCTGGGCAGCCAGGTCCAGCTCCTCCTGATCCGGGGGGCGGGACAGGTCCAGCACGAGACAGACCAGGTCAGCCCTGGAAATGAGGTCCTGGCCCTGGTCCAGGCCGGCCCGTTCCACCACGTCCCGGGTCTCCCGCAATCCAGCGGTGTCCACCAGTCTGACCGGCAGCCCCTCCAGGTTGAGGCCCTCCTCCAGGTAGTCCCTGGTTGTCCCTGGAACGTCGGTGACGATGGCCCTGTTGCGGCCGAGAAGCGTGTTCAGGAGCCTGGATTTGCCGACATTGACCCGGCCTGAAAGCACCACCCTGGCCCCGTCCTGAAAAAAGCTGTGTTGCTCATAGTTGTTCATCAGGGCCTGCAGAGCCTCCTCGGTCTCCTTGAGGACCCGTGCCAGATGCCGGTCATCGATGTCCCCTTCCATCTCCTCTGGAAAATCGAAGTCCGCGCTCAGGCCGGCCCGCAGTGACTCCAGGCCATCCTTCAGGGCTGTGACCTTGCGGGCAAGTCCTCCCTGAAGCTTGGAGCCGGCCAGGCCGACCCCGACGGCCGTCGGGGCGGACACCAGCTCGGCCACGGCCTCGGCCTGGCTGAGATCCAGACGTCCGTTCAAAAAAGCCCTCAAGGTGAACTCCCCGGGGTTGGCCAGCCTGGCCCCCTGCTTCAGGACCATTTCAAGGACCATCTGGACCACGGCTGGACCGCCGTGGCAGTTGATCTCCAGAACATCTTCGCCTGTGTAGGACTTGGGCCCGGGCATGAAGCTGGCCAGAACCTCGTCCACAACTGACTGGTCGTGGCGCACGATCCAGCCGTGATGCAGGACATAGGGTCTGAAGTCCGCAAAGCCCTTTCTGGCCGGGGAGAACAAGGAAAGGCCCACAGACCTGCTGGCCTGGCCGCTGACCCTGACGATCCCTACCCCTCCCTTCCCCAGGGGGGTGCAGATGGCGGCAATGGTCTCCTGTTCAGTGCCCAAGGGGTTCATCCAACGCTCTTCTTTCAGGTGATGGTGGTCGTATCCGGATCAGACAGAAAGGGGCATGAGGACGCCCAGCTCCCCATGCCCCTGACAGGTGCTCTGTCCGGCAGGCTCAGCCCTGCTGGGCGAGATCCTGATTCTTCTTCCGCTTGAGCATGATCAGCACGCGCTTCAGGGGGCCGTCCCCTTTGCTGCGGGTGGAGATGTCATCGTCCTCCTGGAGGGCCAGATGAACCAGCCTCCGGTGATAGGAGCTCATCGGCTTGGTGCTCTGGGTCTTGCCGGAATGCTTGACCCGCTCGGCCAGGTCCAGGGCCTTCTGACGGATGGAATCGTCCTGGCGCTGCCGATAGCCCCCGGCATCCAGCTGGACATAGACCTTGTCCGACCACCGCTTGGCCATGATCCTGTTGGCCAGATACTCCAGGGCGGTGATGTTCTGCCCGTCCTTGCCGATGATCAGACCGGAGTTCTCGTCCGAGATGACCACGTTGATCCGCTCTTCGTTGACATCGATGTCCAGTTCCGGCTGGTCTGCTATATCCGAGATGAGACGGGTGACAACCTGTTCCACGAGTTCTTTCAGCTCTCCGCTCCGCTTGACCGGCTTGACACTGACCACGGCGCTGCGCCCGCCAAGGCCGAAGATCCCGCTGGACCCCGTGTCCACCACCTCGACCTCGAGGTCGTCTTCCTGGACTCCGAAGAACGAGCATGCCTTCTCGATCGCATCCTCCACACTTTTGCCTTCAAATTCTTTGACATCGTTCATAGTCGCTCCTGTCTTTTCCCGATCACGTCACCTTCTCCCCGGCGGCTCCCCTCAGATCAATCTGTCCGTTGTCCGGCCTGTTCATGTCTGGACGAACGTCTTCAGGCCTTGCGCAGGGTCCACCATTGCTGGGCGATGGAGAGCACGTTGTTGGTGAAGAAGTAGACCACCAGCCCTGCAGGGAAGTTCAAAAAGATAAAGGTCAGGAAGATGGGCATGATCAGCATGATCTTGGCCTGGGTGGGGTCCCCGGCCGTGGGTGAAAGCTTTTGCTGCAGAAACATGGACAGCCCCATGATCACCGGCGTGACATAGAGGGGGTCTTTGGCTGACAGGTCGGCCAGCCAGACGATGTCCGTCAAAGGGACCTCCGGGATGAAGGAGGCGTGCCTGAGCTCCACAGCACCGAGCAGGGCCTCGTACAAGCCGATGAAGACAGGAATCTGCAGGAGCATGGGCAGGCAGCCCCCGGCAGGATTGACCTTGTAGGTCTTGTACAGGCGCATCAGCTCCTGATTCATCTTCTGGCGATCGTCCTTGTACTGCTCCTTGAGCTTCTTCATCATGGGCTGGATCTTCTTCATCCGTTCCATGGACTTGTAGCTCTTGTGGGACAGGGGCCAGAAGATGAGCTTGATGACGACGGTCAGCAGGATGATGGCCACCCCATAGTTGCCGACGTACTGATGGAAGAATTGCAATGCGTAGACCAGGGGCTTGGCGATGATGTTCAAAAACCCGTAGTGCAGGGCTGCCTTGAGGTTGTTCGGGGCGCCGCTCAGGGCCGAGCTCTCCTTGGGACCGAAGTAGTAGGCCGCCGACATGCCCTGGGTCTGCCCGGGCTGGACAGAGGTGTTCGCTTCCATGGCCACCCGATAGACGCCCTTGTCGAACTTGCCCTTGAAGTACATCTGCTCTGATGTGGGCGTCACGGCCACCAGGAAGTAGTTGCTGTCGATCCCGGCCCAGCTGACGGGACTGTCGGATTGAATCCCCACGGTCAGGTCATCGGTGTCGTTTTCCTTTTTCAGGCCGTTTTGGCCGAAATGGATCACGTTGGTCCTGTTGTAGCGGCTCTCATTGGCCACCAGCTTGGGGCTGGACACAGAAAATCCCAGGGCCCCGCTGGCCAGGCTGGAAGACTCGTTGATCAGCCTCAGCTCTTCGACAACCAGATAGGAATCACCGGAAAAACTGAGGACCCGCTCGAGAATGAGCCCGTTCAGATCGCCACGGAAGACGAGCTTCCCTTCCTGACCTGTGCTCAGGGTCATGTCCTGGCCCTTCACCGACCACTCAGCCAGCTTCCAGGTGGGTTCTGCATTCCACAGGAGCCCCATGGGGGCCTTGCCCATGGATCCGGAGGACACCAGATCGATGGGTTGGGCACCGTCTTGAATGGACTCCTTGTACTTTTTGAGCCAGAAATGCTCCGCCACCCCGCCTCTGGAATTGAGCACAGCCTTGTACAGAGGGGTTTCCACTGTCAGGCTCCGCCCGGCTTTGGCCTGAAAACCGCTTGAAGGCAGAGCTTCCCTGACGTCACTGGCGGGTGCTTCAGGTTCGGGGACCGACCGATCAGAGCTTTGATCCTGGCTTTGATCTTGCTGGGCCTGTGCTGGGGCTGTCTGATTCTGACCTTGCTGAGTCGGCTGTTGCGGTGGGAAAAGCAGGTTCCATCCGACCAGCACGACCATGGTCAGACCCAGCGCCGCTAAAATTCTCCAGTTTTCACTCATTGGTAATCGTGTGCTCCATCAGTCTGGTTTGTGTCTCGTCAGGTCAGCACCGGTCCGCCCCTGGAGCCGTCCCCGCCTTGTGGGCAGCCGTGTTGGCGGCCGGGTGCAGAGTTTGAATCCGCATCGCATCGGTCCCCGGGACAGGGTCATACCCTCCCCTGGTCAGAGGATGACAGCGAAACACCCGTCGCAGGGCCAGCCACCCCCCCCTGAACACGCCGTGAACCTGGATGGCTTCAAGGGCGTACTCTGAACAGCTGGGGACGAAACGGCAGCATTGCGGATACAGGGGAGAAATGAGGATCTGATACGCTCTGATCAGACAAAAGGCCATCACCCGCATCGTTGATCACACTCCGGGCCGAGGTCTCGGGCAATCCTGACCATGACCTTGGACAACTGGGCCTGGACCTGGGAGAAGGTCAACCGGTCCGGCTTGATGTGACGTTTGGGAACCACCACGTAGTCAACGTTCATGAGGAGGTCATGCTGATTCAGACGGAAGAATTCTCTGAGCAGTCTCTTGACCCGGTTGCGCTTCACTGCCTTGCCGATTTTTTTGCTCACCGCTGTTCCCAGTCGATACCCCTGTCCGTCGTTCCCTCTGGGCCGAACATAGATCAAAAAGTCTGCACTGACATATTTCCTGCCTTGCCTGTAGCAGAGCACATAGTCACGTCGCTGCGTGACCCTGTGTGACTTGGGGAATGGATATCCGGCTTGCAAGGTCGTTTACTATAACAAAACCCCCGAAAACTTTCGGGGGCTGAATCAGAATGCTGCTCAATGCACAGCACATGAACATTGTCAGTGCGTTTGTCCCGGCCCTGCTCCTGAGGATGCCCTCATGAAGCAGCTGCTCGTTTGATGTCAAACTGCCAGCCGCTTGCGTCCCTTGCTGCGGCGACGCTTCAAGATCGCCCGCCCGCTCTTGGTCCGGGAACGAACTCTGAAACCGTGAGTCCTCTTGCGGCTGGTTTTACTGGGCTGAAAGGTCCTTTTCATGAGTCACTCCTTGACGTATGTCTCTCCTTGAGGATGATTCGCTTGAAAGCAAATGAGATACATATCTTGAATCCAGGACTTCGTCAAGGCTTTCTAGTGTCCCGATTCTGCACACGAAATGGCCATTTCTTGACCACCCTCCGCGACTTCTCTACACTCCATCCATCCCAAGACCCACGGCAAGGAGACTTCAATGAGCCAAAAAGCCCTGAACACGTTTTGGCGCGGCAAACTCTCGGACCTCAAGAACACCCTGGAGGGGAACAACTTTGCAGTCTGGCTGGCGGATTCAGCCCAGCAGGCCGGAGAGATTTTCTGGAAAGAGATCTTCAGGCCGCTCAAGCCCTCATCTGTCTCCTTTGGCGGCTCGTTGACCGTGCAGGAGGTGGGGGTCTACCAGGAACTCAAGAAAAGGGACGATATCAAGGTCCTGGACACCTACGACACCTCCGCATCGCCAGAGGAGTTTCTGGAACGCCGGCGCCAGGCCCTTCTCGTGGACCTCTTTGTCACGAGCACCAACAGTCTGACCAGGGAGGGTCACCTGGTCAACCTCGACGGCCTGGGCAACAGGGTGGCCGCCATGACCTTCGGCCCCAGACACGTGGCCCTGTTCGTCAGCCGAAACAAGGTCGTGGCCGACCTGGATGAGGCCATCTCCAGAATCAAGGACTTTGCCGCGCCGGTCAATGCCGTGCGCCTGAACCGCAAGACGCCCTGCACCAAAACCATGCAGTGCGAAGACTGCACGAGTCCGGAACGGATTTGCAACACCTGGACCATCACTGAAAAATCCAACCCGCCTGAACGGGTCAAGATCATTCTCATCAATGAGCACATGGGCTACTGAGACGGGATTTCAACGTGAAGCCCCCTGAGCCCCCTGTCATGTTCTGGAGCGAATCACGCCCAGAGCGATGCCCAGAGCCAGGAGGACGCCGATGCCCATGACAATGTCCCTGAGCAGGACCGCGTGACCGAGGACCAGCAGCGTCCCGCTTCCGAGCAAGCCTGTAAGGATCAGGCTTTTGCCCCTGGTCAGGGCCTTCGCGCCCTGCCGCCCGGCCCACAAACACAGCAGCCCGTACCCCGAGACCAGGAGAAACGCCCCGATGACCAGGAGCCAGCCTTCGAATCGAAAGAAATTGCTCATCATCCTTGACACTGACAAACAAATACCATAGATTGACTTTTTACACAGCGTTGCGGGGTGGAGCAGTTTGGTAGCTCGTCGGGCTCATAACCCGAAGGTCCCAGGTTCAAGTCCTGGCCCCGCTACCACAAACATCAAGGGGTTGAAAGCACACAGCTTTCAACCCTTTTTTTGTTCATGGAGCGTCACCCGCATGCCCATCGGGCCCTCCCTTCCATCCAGGAGGATGCCCACTCACGTCAGGCAGGTCCCCGAGCCCCCTTCAGTCCATGCCCGGAGGCTTGACCTTCCTGGATGCTCTCTGTAGCATCTCCGCACATCATGGTCACTCTCGACTCCAAGGAGTTCCCATGCCTCCTTCCAAACCGGCCCAGGCTTCAACCATCGCCCATGACAACGGGACGAGCATTGAAGAGATCTGCTCCATGCTCCGCAGGGCAGGGGTGCCGAACCAGGTTCACTGGCAGAGCCTGATTCTCTACCTGCGCACCCTGGGCGAATACCACTTCCTGACCGAAGAGCAGAAGGTCGAGATCCAGGCCCTGATCACCGAGCTCCTGGCCAGGAAAGCCTTTTCCGACGACGACTACCGGGAGATCATCACCAGGACCGGGAACATCCTCTTTGCCCCCTACCGCAAAAAGCTCAGGGAATCCTTTGAAGAGACCGTGGCCCTGCTGAACAAGTTCCAGGAGCTGCACCTGAGCCGGAAAAACGACATCCAGGACCTGGAGCACAAGACCATCCAGCTCTTTGAGCAGGATGAAGACATCGACACCATCCTCAGCACCATGAGGGCCACCTTCCATTCGGTGATCTCCAGGATGGAGCAGGATGCCAAGACCATCTTCGAGTCCATCCAGATCGACTCCCTGACCAAGGTCCACACCAGGAAGGCCTTTGACGAGCACCTCCAGCTGTGCATCGCCCAGGCTCAAAAGGACCAGAGCCCCCTGTCCATGACCATGCTGGACATCGACGACTTCAAGGCCTTCAACGACACGTACGGTCACCGGATTGGGGATCAGGCCCTGTCCACCGTGGGCAAGATCATCAAGAGCGTGCTCGACGAACACCAGACCTCGGAGGGGAATCGTTTTTTTGCAGCCAGATACGGCGGTGAGGAGTTCGCCATCCTCTTCCCCGGCTGCGAGCTGAAAACGGCCCAGCAGCTCTCGGAGTCCATCTGTGAACAGGTCTTTGGCTACGCCTTTGTGATCCGCAACGCCAAGGGCAGGATCCTGAAAAAGGACATCAGGCTTTCGGTGAGCTGCGGGGTGGCCCAGATCCGCAAGAACATGAGAGGCGACCTCGCGGCCCAGCTGGTGGACAAAGCGGACCAGGCCATGTACGCCGCCAAGGCCAAAGGCAAAAACCAGGTCTGCTGCATTCCGGAACCGGAAACCAGAGCACAGCGTCCAGACGTCGGCAACGACCATTGAAGGGCCACTGACATCATGGTGGGTGAGGGATCTCCCTGACCTGTTGAAGCTTCATCCGAGTCGCACAAGGAGGAGACCGATGGCCCTCTATCTCGTTCAGCACGGCAAGAACCTGCCCAAGGAGTCCGACCCCGATCAGCCCCTGTCTGAGGACGGTCGGGCCGAGGTGGAACGGATCGCCGGGGTGGCCAAAGGCTATGGGCTCAGGCCGGCGCGGATCGAGCACAGCCCCAAGACGAGAGCGGCTCAGACGGCACAGATCTTTGCAGATTCACTTGGCCCCAGGGACGGAGCGCATGAGCGCTCCGGAATCAAGGCCCTGGACGACCCGGCAGCCCTGGCAGGGGATCTGTCCCCGGACCAGGAGCTCATGCTCGTGGGCCACCTGCCGTTTCTGGAACGGCTGTGCGCCCTGTTGATCACCGGGCATCAGGAACCGGCCGTGTTCAAGTTTCAAAACGGGGGCATGGTCTGCCTGGACATCGATTCCAGGACAGACCGGTGGATTGTCACCTGGGCCCTGATGCCCAACATCGGGACTTCAGGGGCCTGACCCCCGAAGGGATTTTCCTTCAGGGCGGCCCATGAGGCGCCCTGAAGGAAAAGCCCATGCCTGGTCCGGCCTCATTTCTTGTGGTCCTTGGCAATGTCCGGGTTGATGTTGCCTGAATCAGGCCCTCCGCAGTCCGGGGTGTAACAGGACACATCCACGAACTCGCACTTCTTCTTGCAGCTGGGGCAGGTCTCGGGCGGCTGGACCTGATCCATGGTGTACCCGCACTCAGAACATTTCCAGACTGTCATCGCGCCCTCCTTTGGTTTGACCGTGTGCAAAAATGGACCTTCAAGGACCCCGATTTGTCAGCTTGGCCAGTGGCCAGGCTGACAACGAGATCAGTTCGCATAATCATTCGTAGGCCTGTCTCAGGATGATGATCCTGAAGCCTGAAGTCAAGGCCCCTTTCCAGCCATGCTCATCAAACGCACTGAGGCGTCCTGAAACAGACCCAGTCCATTCTCGGTTCGTTTTTTGCATGCGGCCTTTCAATGCAGCAGTCCAGGCTGCAGCTTCCGGAACGAACAGCCCTGACAGGGCTCTGTCATCGCCCATCCAAGGGCTCGATTCGTCCGTGAACACACCACAACCGTGTTCAGTGCGGACCCGGTCCGCATTGACACCAGGGACAAGCATGGGAAGCGGGAACAATGTCATTTTTCTGGAGACGCTGGAATGGTTCGACACCACAGGCCAGACTCTGGTCCAGCGTCTCCCCGAGCACGGTTCCGGGGAAATCAAGTGGGGGGCCCAGCTCATCGCCAGGGAGAGTCAGGCCGGGGTGTTTTTCTACAATGGCAAGGCCATCCATGTCTTCGGCCCTGGCCGGCATACCCTGAAAACAGGGAACATTCCCATCCTGAACAAGATCATGGCCGTCCCCTGGGGCTTGACCAGCCCTTTGCGGGCCGAGGTCTATTTCGTCAACCTCAAGGTCTTTCCCAACCTGAAGTGGGGAACCAGGGACCCGGTGGCCTTCAAGGATTCGGAGCTGGGGTTGATCAGGCTCCGGGCCTTTGGGATGTTCAACATCCAAATCGTCCAGCCCCTCCTGTTCATCAACGCCCTGCTGGGAACCCTGGGCACCCTGAGCACCGAGGTTGTCGAGGACTACCTGGGCAAGGTCATCGTGTCCAGGCTCAACGACTACATGGGGGAGAACCTGGACACGATCATCAACCTCCCCGGTCAGTACACAGAATGGTCCGAAGGCCTGCAGCGCCAGCTGGAAGAGGATTTTTCCCATTTCGGCCTGGCCCTGACCGATCTGTACATCAACTCCATCACGCCCCCGCAGGAGGTCCAGAAAGCCATCGACGACCGTTCCAAGATGGGCCTGTTCGAGGACATGAACAGGTACATGCAGATCAAGGCTGCCTCGGCCCTGGAGAAAGCCGCCGACAACCCCGGAGCGGCTGGGGAAGGGGCCGGAATGTCCATGGGGTTCATGATGCCGGCCATGTTCTCCCAGTTCATGCAGACCTCGTCCACCAGCGCTCCAGCCGGTCAGGCCTGTCCGGACTGCGGGCGGACTGTCCCGGAGGACGCCGGCTTCTGCCCTTACTGCGGCCACCAGGTCGTGGTCGTGGACCAGTGCGCCGCGTGCGGCAAGAACCTGTCCGCCAACGCCAGATTCTGCCCCAGGTGCGGGACAGCTGCTCAAAAGGCCGAGCAGCACCGCTTCTGCCCCCAGTGCGGTGCAGAGAATCTCCAGAACGCCAACTTCTGCAACGCCTGTGGCGAGAAGCTCTCCATTCCGGATTGATCTCCAGTGTCCCCAGTGCGGCGCCCCTGCCGAGCTGGAGGAAACCGAGCAGATCATCGACTGCCCTTTTTGTCGTGTCAGGCATGTGGTCCAGAACGACCCCCAGCTCACGGCCTGCATCCAACCTCAAACCGACATCCCCGAATCCGAGCTCACCTACATCCCCTACTGGCGCTTCAAAGGCATGGCCTTTGCCTTTGACCGCAACAGAATCCGCAACAGGGTCATCGACACGAGCTCCGTAGCCCTGAACGCGAGCAGCCTGCCCCCTTCTCTGGGCCTGAGGAGCCAGACCCAGACCCTGCGCTTTGCAACGTCAAGCACCCGGGGGCAATTCCTGACCCCCCAGGTTCCCAGGAAGCAGCTGCGCACCAGGCTGTCCCAGCAGCTCCTGGGGCAGGGGAGCAGACATCGCTCTGCGCTGATTCAGAGCCATGTTGGCGAGATCCTCAGCCTGATCTATGCCCCCTATGCCGTGAACGGAAAGGGGATCTTCGACGGGCTGACCGGCAGGCGGCTCCCAGGGGCCGGGATGGACGACCTGCAGAACGCAACAGGGTCCGCCCCTGCCGCAAGCTGCTCCTTTCGACCCTGCCTCTGCCCCCACTGCGGCTGGGACCTTGAGGGAGAGACCGACAGTCATGTCATGGCCTGTCCAGGATGCAGGGCCATGTGGATTTCCAACCGCCGGGAGTTCGTCCCTATCCCCTTTTCCCTGGCCTCGTGCTCTTCAGGGGACACCTGGCTGCCCTTCTGGCAGTTCGGGGTCCGGGCTTCAAGCCTGTGCCTCGGCACCAGGGCCGACCTGATCCGGCTGGCCAACCTCCCCCAGCCCGTGACAGCCAGAGATGAGCAGACGCGCCTGCTCTTTCGGATTCCTGCCTTCCGCATCCAGCCCGCCCTCTTTCTCCGGCTCTCCAGACAGCTCACGGTCTTCGACATCCAGACCCAACCCTGCGAGGAGCTCGAGCTGACAGAGCTGCACCCGGCCACCCTGCCGGTGAAGGAGGGGTTCCAGGCCGTCCTGCCCCTGATCTGCGAGCTGGCCTGGGACAAACAGGCCATTCAGTCCACGCTGCCAGGCTGCCGGCTGCGCCCGACAGGAACGGAGCTGGTCTACCTGCCTTTTGTGCGGCGGCGGTCCGAGCTCGTTCAGCCTGAGCTCAAGACCGCTTTCCTCAAGAGCGCCCTGGACCTGGGCCGGGAGCTCTGAACCCTGCCCTCCCGCGTTTCCTGACTGCCGGGCACCCTTGTCTTGCCCCGGGGAACATGGTAGCTTCCCCCGCAAGGCTTGTTCTCCGAACTCCTGGTTGGGCCTTTCCCTCATCAGGGACGATCGGGCTTGACCGGAACCGCTTCTGCGGCAGCACACCCGAACACCACACAGCAACGGAGGTCACTCATGGACGTCAAGGCCGAAGACATCAAAGCCAAACTCAAGCAGATCTATCCGGAAATCGACGAGTATGGATTGAACTTCGAGGTGCACTTTGACCAGCAGAAGAATGCCTGGATCGCCTCGTTCACCTCAGGCAAGCACACCCTGTCCACGCACATCGAAGAGGACGAGGTGGAAAACTGCTTGCTGGGCAAGGAATGCTACCACCTCGGCATCCATCTGGGCCGCTTCATCCGCCACTTCTGCGAGGGCGGCGGGGCCTGCATGCTTGGAAAGCA
>CAZNIP010000015.1:31675-38733 GCA_964573115.1 uncultured Desulfohalobiaceae bacterium
GCCGCTTCATCCGCCACTTCTGCGAGGGCGGCGGGGCCTGCATGCTTGGAAAGCAAACGTGACCACAGCCCCCCCTGCTGTGAAAGAGGGGCTGCTGGACATCTCCATGGATCTTCTCCCGACCTTCAACCCTTCACCCACCACCGGTCAGCGCAGCCAACGGCTGTGCTGACCCATCAATCATGTACCTGGCACGAATACACCGCCACGGAAAGCTGACCTACGACCTCAGGGAGTCGGTCTATCAGGACGGAAACTATGTCAGCCGGACCCTGGCCAGGCTCGGCAGAGACCCTGAAGACCAGATCGTCTATCCCGGGGGCAACAGCTTCTACATCAGCGAGGAGCTCAGGGACAGTCTGGAGGACCTGGGCGTCGAGGCTGACTACGATGAGCTCGAAGAGCTGTTCTGGCCTTTTGTCCATCCAGGGATCCGGCGGAAGGTGGGCTGCTTTCGGGAACGGGCCAGGTCCCACAAGAAGAGGATCCCGCTGACGCCGCTCCAGGAAGAGCGAATCAGGGACCAGGTGCACATCGTGGACAAGCGGCGCTTGAACTATCTTCGCCTGGGCAAGCTCGACCAGAGCCTGATCGGCACCGTCCCTCCAAAGCTCTACCGGCGCCTGCTGAACAAGTCCAGGGACGAGATCGAGCAGGACTTCCTTCTCCTGGAGATGGAGCTCAAACCCAGGGAATACGCCCTGTACGTCTACTCCTTCCTGCACCTGAGACGTTTCTTTGATGAGATCATTGCCGGGAAGATGCCTCAGGGGTTGGACCAGGAAAAGCTGGACAAGATCTTCCTTCAGGAAATCTGCAGCCTGAACAGCGACCCTGAGTTCTGGGCTCCGGAAAAGCCAGGCTCGAGCCTGCACCCCTACCTCAGGCGCTACCTGATCATGTACTTCGATTTTGCCTTTGGACCGTCCACATATCTGGACGACATCCTCAGGGACTTCATGGCCAGGCACCGCTTCCATCAACGACCGTCCCACAAGACACCCTCCATGAGTGCCGACGAGACGAGCCGCATTTTCGGCGTCCCCAAAGACGAGCTGCAGTCCATGTCCCAGAGGCAGGTGACCCGCATCTACCGCAGGCTGGCCAAAAAGATGCATCCCGACCAGGGCGGGGACCACGACGAGTTCGTTTCCCTGAACCAGGCCTACACCATCCTGATGGAAAAAAAGAAGCGGGGCAGGTGATCAGCTCGGTTTTCGTTGCAGGGCATAGAGATCTTCAAGTGAATGCACCTGAGCCTTGCTGTCATCGGACTGATGGTGCCTGGCACGGATGAAGAGCCGTGGGTTGATCGTCTTGTTGTCCTTGTTCGGGTAGGCGGCAATTTTTCTTTCCAGCTCCTTGATCAACCCTTCCATTGACGAGATCTTGCCCCATTTGCATTCACAAATATCGACAAAACCGTCACGCCGGTATCCGACAATATCTATTTGTACGCTCTTATCCCAATACTCTCCAATCTCGTAGGAACAGGTGAGCTTTTCCTTTTGATACAGAAAGCCGAGAGCATCCCTGCACATGGCTTCAAAACAATGCCAAAAATAAGATTCTAAATGAGGTTTGATGAGATTCAAGAAAGCATTGTTTGCATCCATCTGATAGATTGCTGATCCATTTGGGTAAACAAATCGAAACCAGAAACGGAGCAATGGATCCTGCAGCTTGTACCGGACCTGCTTTGGATTCGGTTTTGAAGAAGTCAATGGATAATGGCGGGCAATATACCCAAGCTCCATAAGCGTCTTCAGGTAATAGAACAAGGCTCTCTCTTCAATGCCAGTGATCCTTGCCATTTCCCGATTGGTAACGGCACCGGCCGAAAGGGCCGTCAAAATGCCAAAGTATTTTTTCAGCTCTTGCAACTCCTCTCGGAGCAGAAATTCAGGTTCTCTTGCCAGTGCCGAGAATTCATTCAGAAAATTATTCCGGATGTTGGTATCGAGAGACTCTGTCTGGGAAAAGAATTGCAGGTAATAAGGAATGCCTCCGCAGATAAAGAACACCTTGGCCTTTTCCGTCGCTGACCAGTGGGGATGAAATTCCCCTGCTTCCAGAAAGGAGAAGGGCTGTAAAAAAATCTGACCAGTCCGGCGGCCGAACAGGGGACTTTTTTCACCCAGCACTTTTTTTTCCATGAATCCCATGTAGGAACCGCAAAGGATCAGAAGGACCTTACACCGCCCACCCCAATCACTGTCGATGAACGACTGGAGGATTGAAGGCAATTCTGGAGACGCAGCGACTGTCCATTGAAACTCATCCATGACGAGGACAATTTTTCTGTCGCCCCCCGCTTGTTCGAGAATCAGATCTAAAGCCTTTTGCCAATCATCTGCCCAGGCCTGTTCAAGCAACGGCTGTTTCAATGCCGAAGCTCCGTTCCGCAAGAATTCCCTGACCTGCATTCTGGCAGGGGCCTGTTTCCCAAGGAAATACAACGCCGGCTTGTCCTGGATGAAATGCTTGATCAACTCGCTTTTGCCGACCCGCCTCCTGCCGTAGACCGGAATAAAAGTGCTCCCAGGTGCGTGATAAGCTCGCTCGAGCACGGCACATTCCCTTTCTCTACCGATGAACTTCATGGTTTCGTACTCTGTTGCAGGTCTCCTGGTGATGACACCTCTTGTCGACCCAGTCTGGTTCATACAAATAAAACTTGTCAAGTTTGAACTTGACAAGTTTTATTTTTCATAATTGGTTGAACACTTCCAATATGCCTTTCAATCCCTGCCTTCTTCCGGCAGGTAGTCCTCCCGCACCGGGGAGAAGACCTCCACAGCCAACGCCTCTTCAAGCACCTCGGCCCCGTGCTCGACCCCGGACGGGATGCACCAGCTGTCCCCGGGACCGCAGTCATGCACGTCGTCGCCCACGATGAGCCGCAGCCTGCCCTGGACCAGGTACCCGGTCTGCTCGTGAGGGTGGCTGTGGACCGGGAGCCTGCTCCCGGCCTGGAGCCTGAACTCGGTCATCAGGGTCTTCTGGCCGTAGACCAGGGTCTTGAGCTCAATCCCCTGAACAGGGGATCGGTATCCTGAGGTGCTCTTTTTCGCGAACATGTCCTGCCTCCATGTCAGCTTTGCCTCTGGCAAAGCTGACATATTTTGTTTTTTTAGAAAAAACCTCTCAAGTTACATACGTACGCAGCTCCACAAGACAGTCTCTAAAATTCTACATTCTGCATTCAAAATTCTACATTCCCGAGGATGCATCCAACTTTCTGCAGCCGCTTCACCAGACGAGGCCGCATGAGTCTTGACACGGAGGTCATCCCTCCTCTCCCAGGCACCACCTCACCGCGGCCTCGCAGTGCAGGATCGTGGTGTCGAAGACCGGGAACCCCGGGCAGTCGTCCTGGGAGATGAGGCTCTTGATCTCGGTACAGCCGAGGATCACGCCCTCTGCCCCGCCCTCCTGCAGGGTCCGGATCACGTCCAGGGTGAAATGCTTGGACCTGGTCAGGGCCATGTGGTGGCAGAGCTCGTCAAAGATGACCCGGTCCACCTCGATTTTGTCCTCCTCTCCAGGAGTGACGATGTCGATGCCCAGGTCTGCATAGGCCTCCAGAAAAAAAGGGTCGGTCATCACCGGCAGGGTCCCCAAAAGCCCCACTTTCGTGAGCCCCTCAGCCCTGATGGCTTTGGCCGTGACCTCGATGATGTCCACAAAAGGGATGGTCACAGCCTCTTTGATCCGCTCCCGAACCCTGTGCATGGTGTTCGTGGCCAGAAACAGGGACTCGGCCCCGCCGGTTTCCAGCTGCCGGGCCTTGCCGGCCAGGTAGTCCCCGGCCTCACCCCACTTTCCGTTTCGGATGAAGCGTTCGATGTTCTGGAAGTTCACGCTGCAGAGCAGGATCTCGGCCACGTTGTGCCCGCCCCTGTTCTGGTTCACCCCGTCGTTGATGAGCCGGTAGTACTCGGCGGTGGCCTCGGTGGACATCCCGCCCAGCAGCCCGATGGTCTTCAGGTCAGCAATCCCGTGTGTCATACCCCTTTCCCTTGTTTGCGACTCCTGATGCATGATCGCCAAAGGAGCCCGGACGGGCCGAGTTGACAGGTCCCGTCCAGCCCTCTACATTTTTGCCTTATTTCAAGAGCGATTCAACCCAGAGGACCAGACCAACAAAGGAGTTCGATTCATGAGTCTCAAACTCGTCGGCATCGGTGGTCTCGGGCTGATGCTCAGCCCTTCGGCCAGACATCTCGGGCCTGACGGCCCGGCCCGCTTTCTGCGCGTTCACGACCGGGGCACCAGCGATTCCAGGCGGGAGTCCTGCCGCCAGGCCTGGCAGGATCACGGTGCGGACCTGGTGGGTGACTTCGAGACCCTCATCGGTCAGGGCGACTTTGACGGCCTGGTCATCTGCGCCGGAAAGAACGGCGACGACCTGGACATCCTCCAGAAGGTGACGCCCCTGCTCGAGGAGCGCTGCTCTGAACAGCCCTTCATCCTCCACCTCTCCACCGTGTCCACGGGGTTTGTCCAGGCCGCCCACTCCTTTTTGCACTCCAGGGGGATCGACTACATCAACACCCCTTTGACCGGAGGACCGGCCGGGGCCGAGGCCGGGACCATGCTCATCCTGGCCAGCGGGGACCAGGCGCTCTTTTCCAGGCTGGAGCCGACACTGCAGGCCATCGGCACCCCCAAGTACTTCGGGGAGCGGGTCCAGGCCGGGGCCGAGGTCAAGCTCATCGGTCAACTCATGGTCTTCAACGGCTTGACCGGGATCTGCTCTGCAGCCGCCCTGAAATCAGCCAGCTTTCAGGAGCCCCTTTCCGGCCAGGACCAGGCCGGCTTCTTCGATTTCCTCAACCAGGGGGCCGGCGGAACCAGACAGTGGGATGTGGCCCTGAGCAAGGGGGTGCGGGGCGACCTCTGGGACCAGGGCTTCATGCTCCAGCACGCGGTGGTGGACGCCATCTATGCCGCCCAGCTCTGCCTGGACCAGGGGCTGTCCGCCCTGACCATCATGCCCATGGTCAGCACAGCCCTGTCCTTTGCCCATCTGCTGCACAAGCACCAGGGAGCCCCTCTGGCCACCCACGCCGTGGTCCGGGAAATGCTCCAGGACAATGCTGCTGAGCTGGACGGTTTTCTCCGGGACAAGATCGCGTTCAGCGACCCCGGCCGGAGCATCCACAACGCCATCCAGGCCCTGCCGGACCAGGTCCGACGATCAGTGATGCTCGATATCGACACGTCCAGTTTCCACTGACAGCACGGCCCAAGGGCGGCCCTGTCTCAAGGGCCAGAGCCCTTTTCCAGGTCCGGCTCCAGACGCACTGTGCTCAGCAGGCCCTGGAAGCTCAACCCTTCCGGACTCATGGAGGTCCTGGTCGCGAAAGCCTGAAAGGCCTGCAGCTCCTGGAGCAGCGGATCGATCAGCTCGGTCATGACCAGCCTGAACCGGGCGGCCTCATCGCCCCGCAGCCTGGTGGCCAGAGCCACCTGGCTCAGCATGGTGCGGACCATCTCCAGACAGGCCTTGAGCCGCATGAATTGGAATCCGTTACCGGGTCCGACCAGGGGTGACCCGACCCGGTCAAACCCGGATTGATCCAGGAGCCCCTGGCCCCTGGACCTGGCCTCCCAGATATCGTGGAGAAAAACCTGATTCGTGGTCAAGACCTCGTACTCACCAACCCTGGACCAGCTGGGCTGCAGCCTGCCCCCAAGGGGCATGCTGATCTGGTGCAGTTCCAGCCCCTGATCCCGGACCCTGCTGACTGACAGGGCCAGCCCAGTGGATGATTCGATTCTTCGAAGCACCGACCTGATCATGGGGGACAGGAGGTCGTCCTCGGTCCGGACAACGACGGCGCATTCAGGAAGCGCAAACATGCCTGCGGTCAGCAGGTCCCGGACCAGAATTCCGGCCTGCCCTTCAGAAATGGCTGTGAGCAGCTCCCGGCCGCCCCCAAAGAGCTGCTCCAGCTCAGGGCCCCAGGAGCCTGTCTCCGGCCAGAGCACAGCAGGGGCGAAGCCCCCCTGCCAGATCACAAGGTTGGTCCCCTCCGGGGCCAGTGCCAGAAAGGGCTCTGGATCAGCCGGACCGCTGCTGAGCCCCCGGCGCTGGGCAGGTGTCAAGGCTTCCGGGTAAAGCGCCAGACTGCCTTTGTGCTCAACCAGCCCGTCCCCTGCCCTGGACAGGCCGACGACCGCAGACCTGACAGCGCTCAAAAGCCCCGTGCCCAGAGACTGATCCCGTTCTGTCCGCCCCTGGAGCCGCTCCAGCAGGAAAGACAGCCCACCGCTGTTCAGGTAGGCCAGGGCAAGATCTCCCGAAATTCGACTCTGTTCCTGTCTGAAGTCGTCATCGGCGACAAGGGAGCGGACTGTGCCGGCCCTGACCTTCAGCAAACGGACCAGGGAGCCGGGGTCAAGAGCCAGGAGCAGGTACTCCTCACTGCTGCAGTGATAGAGGCTCAGACCCTGATCAAGGGCCATTTCCCGGATGGTCCGACCCTGGAAGGAGCAAACCTGCTTCTGCTCCAAACCCGGAATGAAGGATGGCAACAGGCTGAGCAGACCGGCCCCCTGCCCGGGGCGGCTGATGACCACCAGGCCCTTGGGGATGACCGGCATGCCCGGCAACGTTCCTCTCACTCCGCGGCCGTTCCCGGGAAGGAGGCCGATGACGGTCTCCTGTCCGAACAAGGCCTTGAAGAGCTCTCTCCAGATCCGCCACTCTCCCGACTCCACGAGCTGCCTGACCCTGAAGATGTCCTCCTGAGCAGCGCCTGCGGCCAGCATGATTCCTGGGAGGTCCATCCGGGCCAGTCTCTGGCCCAGTGAGCTCTCCTCGAGGAGCTCCAGGCCCCTGCCCAGCCCGGAGATCCTGACCATGGCCAGGGCCTCGGCCGGAAGAAAGGACAGAGTCCTGTTTCGATCTATGGTCGACCTGGAAGAGAGGGCTCGATCCCGGGCCCTCTCGTTCTGATCCACCCCCCTGACCAGCCACAGGGTTCCGGCCAGGGCCGCTGTGACGACCAGGATCACGATGAGGAGCAGGGTCTTTCTGGTCATGAAAA
>CAZNIP010000015.1:38833-42704 GCA_964573115.1 uncultured Desulfohalobiaceae bacterium
GTGTACATCACCGAGACGACCGCATAGTAGACGGGATAGATCAATGACAGGAGCACGGCCCCCCTGGCCCATTCGGCCCTTGGGAAGAGGCACACGGCCCCGATGAGCAGACCGTAGGAGCAGGACATGGACAGGGTCGGAACCCTCAGCCACCTGGTCTTCGAAGGGTAGATGTACTCGATGGGGATGAAGACGAGGATGGACAGGATGAGCAGCAGGGCGACCATGGCCGGTTGAGGCACAGGCAGGACATAGAGGTAGAGGAAGACGACATTCCAGTAGGAAGGAAAACCGACAAAGGATTCCTCGGTCTTGGCGTTCTCCTGGCAGAAGCCGTAGGCGCTGGCCAGGATGGGCACGACTGCGGCCCAGGTGGTTTCGGGGCTGAGGACCCCGAACTTGACGAGCCCCATGGCCGGCAAAAAGGCATAGGTCAGGTAGTCGATGAGATCATCCAGCCGGGAGCCGTCGAACCCGGGCAGGACGGTCTTGACGTCGCAGCTTCGGGCCATGGTCCCATCTGTGGCGTCGATGATGACCGCCAGCCAGAGGGCGGTCAGGAACACCTGAATGTTTTCGTCCATCAGGGCCAGGGCAGCGACAAAAGCCAGAACGACCCCGACGCAGGTGTACGTATGGACCCCGATCGCACAGAGCTTTTTCCAGTTCACAGCTCTTCGACCTCAGTAACGTTGATGTGTGGCAAGGGAACCGTGTGCCGCCCAGGGTGAATGGGTCGCCATTTCAATCTGGACACACATATGTGACAGATTTCGAACCTGACGTCAAAAGCAGACGGCCGGGCCGTCTGGCCCAGGAGACGTGGTCTGATGCGGGAAGAAGCGGCAGGACGATCGGCGGGCCAAGGGGATTCGGGGACGAGACCAGAGCCCCACGGGGCTCCGGCCTCTGGGCAGGTTGAAGAGCAGGGCCGTCAGGACCGAAGGGGACCCGCGGCGGTCCTGAGGGTCAGCTTGAGGCCGCCTCGGTCTCCACCCCCTCCTCTGCGGAGCTTTCTCTTTCCATGCACTTGAAGATGATGTCCCCGAGAAAGTGGACGTGCATGTTCAGATCATACCCCTTGATGACGTCCTCAATGCCGCTGTGACAGTTGTGGCAGGGGGTGATGACGATCTCGGCTTCAGTGGCCTTGAGCTGTTCGGCCTTGACTCTGTTGCCCTTGATCCTGACCTCCTTGAACACCGGGCCGCAGTTGATCACCCCGCCGCCTGCGGCGCAGCAGTAATTGTGCTCCCTGTTCGGGGTCATCTCCCTGACGTCGGTGCAAAAGGCGTTCGTCACGCTCCGGATCATCTCGTGCAGGCCCCGGCCCCGGACGATGTTGCAGGGATCCTGAATGGTCACCGGCTTGTCGAAGGTCCTGGCCACCTTGAGCTTGCCGCTCTTGAGCAGTTCCCAGTAAAACTGGACCGCATGCTCCACTGGAATGGGATAGTACTTCCAGCCCAGCTGCCGGTTGCCAACGTCGTAGATCGACCTGAAGGCATGCCCGCACTCGCCCATGACGATCTTCTTGACCTTCAGCCGCAAAGCGGTCTCGAAATGCTGACGCTTGATGCGGGCCATCAGGGCATTGTCCCCGACATACATGGCCATGTCGCTGTTGTCCCATCCAGGGGTGGCCGGCATGGTCCAGCTGACCCCGGCCGTATTCATGATTGCTGCGGCCTGGTAGATGAGCTGAGGCTGGAACTTGGGCTCCGGACCAATGACCGAGTACATGATGTCCGCCCCGACCTTTTCAAGGGGGATCGAGGCCGAGGGCATTTCGTCCCGCAGCTCTTCCTCCTGCCACTGCAGGGTATCGATCCACTCGTCGTCCTTGACCCACATCTGATTCGAGGTCACGGCATGGCTGTGGACCGTGTCCATGATGTACAGGGGCACCACGCCCAGGAGGAAGCAGATCCGGCGGACCAGGAGCATGAGGTAGGCCGTGTCGATGCCGAAGGGGCAGTACATCGCGCAGCGCTTGCACACATTGCACTCGGTGAAGGCGATCCTGGCCGCCCGTTCCATGAATTCCGGGCTGACCCGGCCTTTCTTGTCCACCATTTCCCAGATGGTCTGCTTGGCCTTGCCCACTGGGGAGTAGGTCGGGTCCATGTCGTGAGAGATGCAGTAGTGACAGGCATGGGCGCACATCCCGCACCTGGCGCAGCTCTTTTTGTAGGCCTCGAGCCTGGCCCCGGCCTCGCCTTTGAGCACCCCCTGAATCACGTTCTGGATGGTCTCCTGGTCCAGTCTGGACACGGCTGCCTTGAGCCCCTTATCCTGAACAATTCTTTCCGGTGTTTGCCACGAATCCATTCTCGGGCTCCTTGTCATGGTGATCCTGGGCAGTGCCCAGGATCACCATGAATGGTTTCAAACAGTAACCTTTTAGAACACGCTCTCACCAATCCCTGGACTGACGGACCGCCCCGAACTCAGAACCGATGTAGGCCCGCATGGGCAGGGCATAGACCATGTGACTCAGCCTGGTGAAGGGGATGGATGCGAGCAGGGCTTCGCCGGCCAGAATGTGGGCGACGACCATGACCTGGTAGTCGAATATCTGGTGGTAGGCCAGAAAACCGGTCAGGAAGGGCAAAGACACCAGCCCCAGGATCAGCCAGTCCCGGGGCGTGCTCACAAAGCGGACATTGGGATCCCTGAACCGCCGAACGGCGAAATAGACGCAGATCACCAGGACCAGGATGGTCAAGAGGT
The DNA here is from genome assembly GCA_964573115.1 of uncultured Desulfohalobiaceae bacterium. Classification (GTDB taxonomy): domain Bacteria; phylum Desulfobacterota; class Desulfovibrionia; order Desulfovibrionales; family Desulfothermaceae; genus CAYOID01. The sequence continues at coordinate 41,567 of CAZNIP010000015.1, forward strand.
CGGCCAGGGAGTCGTTCAGGGTCCAATAGCTCAGGCCCCAGAACTGCTCCAGGAGCAGAACATGGGCGCTCAAAAAGAGAGGGACCACAAAGATCAGGAAATGGAAGACGAACGTGACCGTAGTCAGCACGGGGTTCATCCGCCAACTCCTGGCCCGGAAGGGGATCAGCCAGGAGATGATCGACCTGAGGCTGAACCTCCAGTCCAGATAGGTCAGAACGACAGGGTCCTTCTTCCGGGCCAGCATGGTCATGGTGATCAGCTTGCCAAGAGAACCGAGGATGAAGATGCTGAACGCGAGCCAGGCCAGCGGGCCTGTGGCCAGGGTATACCAGGTATGCATACCCGCCTCCTTATGGTGTTATGGCCTGAAATCCTTGATTGGTGCTACGATCCGGACCAGCTTCGATCCATCCATGGCCCGGATCAGAACCTTGGAGCTGTCCGGGCTGAAGATGGGGTCCCAGACCCTGCTGAAAGGGCGAAAGTAGGCTTTGTCGTCAACCAGAATTGTTGAAGCCCCGTTTTTTTCAACCCTGACGGCCGTGTGCCGACTGTCCGGGGAGATGACCGGGGTGAAGACCCGGTCGTACCAGCCGGTCCAGGGATGGTCGTTGACGATGACCTGCCACTGCTGGCTGGCCAGGGACGCTTCATCCAGGGAGATGCTCAGCCCGGACTGGCCCACTGCTGCCGCCCTCTGCCCGTCTCTGCTCAATACGAGATCCGTGACCACGGCATAGGTGTTCTTCCAGGGCTCTCCATTGACGGCCACGGTGAACTCCCCGAAGCGAGGAGCCACGATGGCCGCGATGGTTTCCCCGTCGGAGCTGATGCGTTGATGCCAGACCTGGAAGAAATGCGGCTCCCAAATGAGCTTGTCGTCCCTGGCCAGTCCCCAGCTCGAGCCCACCCTGACCGGTGCGACCACAGATTGATCTCCTGGGTTGAACACCGGCTGCCAGGCCATGGAGTAGCGCCCGGGCCAGCACGCCCCGTCAACCGCTATGGTGTAGTCAGAAGGCGTCAGCCGGACCGTGGCGGCCACGCTCTCCCCATCCGGGCCAAAGCAGGGATCCCAGACGTTGAGGAAGGTCTCCGGCCAGGCCTGTCCATCCACGGCAACACTGAAGATCCC
>CAZNIP010000016.1:0-2274 GCA_964573115.1 uncultured Desulfohalobiaceae bacterium
TAACCCCCTCTTCCTCCGCGCCTCTGCGACTCTAGAGAGGAGCGGCAGCGACGAATGGGCGAGAGATCAAGCATGTCTTCCCTTCCAGCCGTACCCACTGTGGTAGGTGTGTGCGAAGCTCAGGCCGCTGGCCGGGCTGACAGGTCGATCCCGATCTCGACTGGCGGAGTCATCGGACAATCAAGAAGTTGCCGCACGGGGGCATGAGCAGGAGACGTCTATGGAGAAAGATCCGCAATGGCTGGAATGGGCCAGGGAGCTGCAGGCCATGAGCCAGATCGGGCTGACCTTCAGCAAGAACGAGCACGAGGTCAAGAATTTTCAGCGGTTGGCCGAGATTGCGGCCGAGATGGTCGAGGCCGGGTCAGGGTATGACCGGGACGGTCTCCTGGAGCGCTTCTCCGCCCAGCCCGGATACGCCACAGCCAAGATCGATGTTCGCGGGGCCGTGGTCCGCCAGGGCAGAATCCTGCTGGTCCAGGAGCGCGCGGACCAGCGCTGGTGCATGCCAGGGGGGTGGGCCGATGTCGGGGAAGTCCCTTCAGCCATGGTGGCCCGGGAAGTCATGGAGGAGAGCGGGTTCGAGGTCAGGCCGACCAGGGTCGTCGGAGTCTTTGATGCCAACCGGGGGGGTCGGCCCATGGAGTTCTTCCATGCCTACAAGGTCGTCTTTCTGTGCGAGATCCTGTCCGGAGAGGCCAGGACCAGCATAGAGACCCAGGACGTGGGCTTCTTTGACTTCGACGACCTGCCGGAGCTGTCTCCCAACCGCACCAACACCCGTCACCTGGACGAGGTCAGGGCCCATCTCGCCGATTCTTGCCGCCCCGCAGCCTTCGACTGAATGTCATCCGGCCGAGCGGATGGCATTCAATGAGTCAGTGCAGCCAAAGGCTGCGCTGAACAAAAAGCACTGAACATCGAGGCAAGAAGTTGTGATCGCCTCGTCTCATTCCAGCCCGGCCTGCTCTTTCTCCAGGCTGACGCAGGCGATGCCCCGCCCCTTCATGGCCGGCCTGAAGCAGAGGTTGTCCGAGAGGCAGGCTGCCCTGCTCAGGTCTCCGCCCTTCCAGCGGGAGATGAGCTTCGGCTCCCGGATCAGGGGCCGGCACATGGACACGGCCTCGGCCACGCCGTCCTGGACCAGCTGTTCGGCCAGGTCAAAGGAGCGCACTCCGCCCACCAGGATGACCGGGATGTCCAGGTTCCTGGAGAATTCCCGGGCCTCCTCACGGAAGTAGGCCTCCTTGTCCCGGGTGTCGATCCCGGGGCGGCTGGGGGAGAGCTTCTTTCCGGTCAACAGCCCGCCGCTGACCTCGACCGCATCCAGGCCATGCCCGGACAGGTCCCGGGCGACCTGGACCGAGTCCTCGAGGCTGAGGCCGTTGTCGGCACAATCCCGGCAGTTGATCTTCATCAGGATCGGATAATCCGGTCCGACCCTGTCCCGGACGGCCTGGAGGATCTCGCGGTGGACCCGGGATCTGCTGGCAGCGCTTCCTCCATACTCGTCGGTCCGGTGATTGAAGATCGGGGACAGGAACTGACTGAGCAGGTAGCCGTGGGCCGAATGGATCTGGACCCCGTCAAATCCGCTCTCTCTGGCCCTTCCTGCGGCGAGGGCAAAGGCCTGAACCAGATTCCGGATGTCTTCGGGTCCCATCTCCCGACAGGGGGGTCTGTCCTGGCCTTCAAGGTCTGAAACGGCCAAGGGCGTGGCTCCAGTCAGCTTTTCCGGGGCAAAGGCCCCGGCGTGGGCCAGCTGCATGACGATCCGGCCTCCATGGTCATGGACGGCAGCGGTCATCTGTTTGAGACCGGGCAGGCAGTCGTCCGAGTGCACCCCAAGCTGCCATGGCCCGGCCTGCCCTTCCGGACTGACAAAGGCATGCCCGGAAATGATCAGCCCCAGGTCGCCGTCAGCCAGATCTGTCATGGTCGTGATCAGCTTCGGGGTCACCATTCCTGAGTCTGAAGCCATCCCTTCCCAGGTGGCGGACCGGACGAAGCGGTTCGGCAGTTTCAGGTCCCTGATGGTCAAAGGTTCAAAGAGGACGCTCATGATCATCTCCTCCTGTCAGGCCTGCCCGCGGCAGGGCTCGTATGAACTTATGGGAAAGACCAGACCGCTTGTCTGCGGCTTCACATGGTGCGGGGCTTTGAAGTGACACATGGCTTGGCCGGCATGGAGCATTGAGCCGGTTCGGGAGAAAAACCAATCGGGTGCACCTCTGCTCACGCATCGGGTCGTGAAGCCTTTGTTCAGCGGCCCGG